>JADFRU010000258.1:0-3492 GCA_022561115.1 Chloroflexota bacterium
GTCGCCCGCGACGCGCCCGTCGAATCATCCCCCCCGCTGCATCCATGAGTAATCAACAAGAGGATCGACCCCATGACTGAAAACAGGCCCATCTCCATTGGCCACAGCCCGGACGCCGATGACGCGTTCATGTTTTACGCGCTGGCGAAAGAATATGTGACGATCCCCGGCCGGGAAATCCAGCATGTGATGGAGGACATAGAGTCTCTGAACAATCGCGCCATGACCGGTGACCTGGACGTGACGGCGATCTCCGCCGCGCAATACCCGCAGATAGCGAACAAGTACCGGATCATGGCCTGCGGCGCTTCGATCGGACGCAACTACGGGCCGGTGATCGTGGCCCGGACTCCCATGACGCCGGCCGATCTGTCGGGTAAGAGGGTCGGTATACCGGGCGAGTTCACGACCTCCTATTTACTGCTTCGGATATTCGTGGACCTGCCGTACACGCCAGTCTTCCTGGACTTCGACGCCGTCGGACCCGCCGTGGACGATGGCACTGTCGATGCCGGGATTCTGCTCCACGAGGGCCAGATACTTTACGAGCGGCAGGGCTACGACAAGGTGCTGGACCTGGGCGAGGCGTGGTTCTCGGAGACCGGCCTTCCGATACCGCTCGGGCTGGACTGTGTACACCGCCGGCTGGGTGAGGAGCAGCAGCGCGCCGTGGCAAAGGCGTTGCACGACGCGATCGTATTCGCCCGGGACAACGAGGATGACGCCCTGGACTACGCGCTCCAGTACGGGCGCGGCATCGAGAAAGAGGACGCCCGGAAGTTCGTGCGCATGTACGTCAACCAGGACACGGTGGACATGGGTGACGAGGGACGGCAGGCGCTTGAACGTCTTTTCGAGATGGCGGCCAAACGCGGCATCATCGCCGAGGCGCCGGTGATTGACCTGGTGCCCGTGGACTAGAGTGCCGGGCGACGGGCGCGTGGATGACCGGGGAGCTGCTGAAACAGCAACAGCTTTCCCGCCGGGGAGGAATCTGGCCCGGGCTGGAACCGGATCCCGGGTCAAGCGCGTCCGGCGGCCTTTCAAGAGCTCCAGGACGGGCGTGACGCTGCCGAGCGTCCTAGGCGGCGAGCCAGGAACGCCGGCCGTTATCGTCGAAGAACGCGAGGGACGGTGTGCCGTTTGGCGCCAGCCAGATGGCACACCGCATGCGGCCGTCGGTATCGGCCAGGACGACGTGCGGGGAACCGTCCGCCAGGCGTCCGATCACGGCGCGGGTATGTCCGTCATCGTCCACCAGTTCAAAGCGCTTTGCGCGTATCACGTCGGGCACCTCTGCCGGGTCGAAGTCAAGCGAGGCCAACCACTCTTCTCGTTCGCGAACAACCTTGGCCTGCCGGGCCTTGAGGGTGATCGTATCGATGATGCTCAGGACAAGAGCGACAGTCCCAAAACTCGTTTCGAGGTAGGTGACGGACTGTTCCGCTCCCTCCCCGGTCGGCCTGGGATATTCCTTGTTGCGGCCTTCGATCCAGGTGATTTCACCGATCTCGCATTCGTAACCAAGCTTGACCAGCAGCGGTTGTGCGGTGGCCGTCACTTTCTCGACGATACGAACGAGGGTCTTCTGCAGTTCATCCTCGTACTCGGCCACCCATCGGCCACGCATGCCGGCGGACATAGCGCTCGCGGTCGCCTCGTCCAGGTACAGGCCGAGAGTTCCGGTCAGGGTTCCGGTGACGGGCGCGATGAAGGTAAAACCGTCACCGGTTTTCTCCATTTCTATCGACGACTCGGTGGCGAGGGTTTCGATTTCGCTTCCGAATTCCTGTTCCCAGACGTATTTGATCGGCGCAATGAAAGCGTTGATCACTTCCCGGTGCATTCAATCCTCCGGACACCGCCATCACGTAAGTTCAGACGGCAGACAAAATGTCCCGCCGCCGATCTGGCAGCCGGAGATCAAGCTGTAGGGGATACCGTAAAGGCCGGGCCACTCGGTTGAATCGGGGATATTCGCCATTAGCACAGTGCGGACCCACAGTTTTGCGTCATTAATTGAACCTGCGACCTGATGAACCAATAGCGCTCGGCCGCGAGAATGAACAGGTCCGGCATCAAATGACACCCGCAGTAACACTCGTCAGCAAGGCAAACGCTTGAAACCTCAACTAGTTGCTTCAACTGTCGCCATATTTATCCTGCTCGCCTCGGCGTGCGGCGGAGGCGAAGAGCCCGGGCCGGACGCGACCCCGGTGAGCACAGATTCAGGCGCATCCGCCCCGAGAGACGCTACCCCGGTGGGGGTGTCCACCGACCCTGCCATCGTCCTCCCTGCGATCTCGGCGGCGATGGCCGAGGCCGGAAGCTGGCTGGTTGAGGCCCGGTTGACCGTTATGGAGGCCGGGGTTCCTGAAGACGAGGCGCCCGCGCTCGTAACCATCATCGAGGCAGGCAGGGCTGGTCCCGGGGTCAACATCATCGTGACCAACAGCACTGTCCGGAGCGGGTTTATTTCCGGATCAACCTCGGCCGAAAACCGGATCATTGACGGCAAGCGGTATCGCCGGGACCCGGGCAGCGGCGCGTGGACGGTCAGCGACGCCAGTGGAGACGCTCCGAGCCTGACGGTCGATGCCGCCGTTGTCGGCCAGATCGATGTTTCAACGGCCTCTGTTACCGGCACCGATCTGGATGGCGAAGAGGTGTTCCACGTGACGGGGACGGTTCCCGGGGTGGACGCTGCAGTCAAGGTCGAGGTGTTTGCCGGGGTTCTCGATAATCTGGTGCGGATGATCCGGCTTGAAGGCACCGCTCCGGTGTCCAATTTCGGCGGGTTGTTGCCGGGGACGGACGAGATGCTGCCGCAAACCGTGGAGGCGCGCTATACGGAGTACGGGCGTCCGATCACGGTCCATGTGCCGCCCGGCATCGATGAAGCCGAGGACGCCGAGGTCCGGACGTACCTGAGCACGATCAACCCGTTTACGATGCAGATTCCCGGAGAGTTGAGGTCCGCACCGCGGACCATGTTGATGGGGGAGACCTTCAACGGCCCCGGCGGCGAGGCGTTGTTTATCGTCGAAGAGTACCTGGAACCTGAGACCGACTTCGTGGGCGAATTGTCCGGGCAGGCCGTGAATGTCCAGACATACGCGAGGCGGTTCGAGATCGCTCTCGACAACGATGGCATCTACGAGATTGCGTCAAACGAGGCGTTTACAACCGCGTCAGGCCTCGAAGCGCGGTTGATCCGGTTCTCAGAAAGCGATGGCGATGTCCGGTGGCTGCACCTGGTGTTTCTCCACGGCGATGACGAGGGTTTCGGGGCGACTTACGGGGCGCTTGCCGGACGATTCGCCGAGATTGAAGACGCCATCATGGCGGCTTTCCGGTCGTTTGACATCGTCGAGTAAACCAGCCCGGCTTGTCCGTCCTGCATTCGTTGCGATTGGTATGCGCTGACGGCGATCCGGACCCCGGGGTAGGCCAGCCTGGAGCTCTTGAAGGCCCCCCTGGCGGTGCAGGGTA
>JADFRU010000012.1:0-13554 GCA_022561115.1 Chloroflexota bacterium
TGGATTGTAGAGAACCCGCCCAGTCCGATTTCACAGATGCCGGCCTCTGTTCCACCGGCGACCATCACGTCCGCACCGCCGCGACGGATTACCTCGGTCGCCTCGCCGATAGCCTGGGTTCCCGCCGCGCACGCCGTGATCGTGGTCCCGATGTATCCGGTCGCCCCGTAGACACGGCTCACGTTCGCTGCGGCCATGTTGGGCAGCATCATCGGGATGTAGTAGGGCGATATCCGCGTGCCGCTTCGCTTCACCATCACCCGGGCCGCCGCCTCCGTCTCCGGGTACCCGCCGATGCCCGTTCCAAGGAGGACGCCGTGCCGGGTCCGCTCCTCATCCGAGAGATTTTCCATTCGGCCGAGACCGGCCGATTCCAGCGCCTCTGCTGCGGCCACCACGGCAAACTGGGCAAAACGGGCCAGCCGGCGCGACTCTTTGCGGTCCATGTACTGAGTCGGATCGAAATTCTGCACGGTTGCGCCGATGCGGCACGGGTAATCGTCGATGCCTTCCAGCGGGAGGGGAGTTACCCCAGACTTCCCCGCCTTCAAGGCGTTCCAGAACGATTCAACATCGTGCCCGATCGCCGAGATGACCCCGACTCCAGTGACCACGACCCTGCGTCTGCCGTTGCTGTACGTCATTCTGTTACTACCGAGTCCTGTATCGATGTTTCATGATCCTGTCGATGTCTCACCCTGCCCCGCGATGCGCATCCGGACGATTCGAATCCGGACCGGGTTGGTCCGCGGGAATCAGAATGGGGCGCTCGTACGGCGTCGTCATTTCGCCGCGCAAGTCCGGGTACAACTCCGGCGCGATCGAGAGCAGGATTTCCCGCACTTCCGCCGCCACAAACAGTGACCCGGTTGCGACGATCACGTCCCCGTCGGATGCGATGAGCCGTGCCTTCTGAAGGCCGCTCTCAACGTCGGATGTAACCGCGGCAACGGTTACATTATCGCACCGCAATGCGTCGGCGACCGTCTGTGGATCAACCGCCTTCGGGTGGCGTGTACGTGTCACAACGACAAGCGGGTTGAGCCGGGCGAATTCGCGAGCCGTTGCGGCAAAATCGTGGCCTCCCGATCCGGCGTATACAAGGACCGTGCGCCTGGCCGTCGGGAACAGCGTCTCAAGCGTGGACACGAGGGCTGCCGCTGACGAGCTGTTGTGAGCGCCATCCACCATGATCTGGACCGCTTCATCGGCCGCCGTGAGGACCTCGGTTCGGGCCGGCCACCGGACCGTCGCCAGGCCACGTGAAATGAGATCTGGACCGATTGCCAGATCGCGCCGCTCAGCGAACAGTTCAAGCGCCGTGATCGCCGTAATCGCGTTATCAATCTGGTGCTCACCAAGAAGAGGCAGCTCTATCTGGTACTCGTTCAAAGGACCCCGGAGCCGTACGTGTTGGACCCGCGTGCCGGTCGTGGTGATCTTCTGAACGGGTCCGTGTACGAGTTGTAGCCCGTCGTGCGCGTACGTCACGGGGGAGCCGCGTTCGGCCGCTGCCTGGTCGATAACCTGTCGCGCCGCGGGCGCCTGCTTGCCGATCACCACCGGGATCCCGGGCTTGATGATCCCGGCTTTTTCGTATGCGATCTCTGGCACCGTGTTGCCCAGTACGGCCGTATGGTCCAGGCTGATTGGCGTAATTACCGCCACATCCGGCTTGACGAGGTTCGTAGCGTCAAGCCGGCCGCCGAGGCCGACCTCTATTACCTGTACCTGTGTCCCGGCGTCCCGGAACTCCACGAACGCCATGGCCGTGAGCAGCTCGAAAACGCTGACGCGGCCTACGTCTCCGCGTCTTTCGACCGCCTCAACATCCGGCCACAACTCCACGATCAGGGCGACGAATCGCTCAGGCGATACTTCGTCCATATCCACGCGGATGCGCTCCGTCATGCGATGAAGATGGGGCGAGGTGAAGAGCCCGGTTCGCAGCCCGGCAGACGTCAGCGTGGATGCGATCATCGCAGCCGTGCTGCCTTTGCCCTTGGACCCGGCAACGTGGATAGTGGGCGTGGCCAGCTCAGGGTTGTCCAGGCCGGCCAGCAACACCTCCATCCGCCGGAGATGGAAATCCGGGGGCTCATTTGCCCTCGTTTTCCGTTCGAAATCCGCCAGGGAGAGAAGTTGGGCGATGGCGTCTTGATACTGCAGCGACCGGCCTTTCTACATGCGCGTTTCGATCAAGGCGAGATCATGCCGGTGTACGTATTACACGTCGGCGCCGGGCTCGCCCGGAGACTCGGGCGCTCGAAAACCCGAAAAACCCTGGAACGAGATACTGGAACGAGATATCGGGAAGTCCGGTAATCTCGAGATCCCGGTAACTCTGAAATCCCGGGTCAATTCTAAACATGCCGTTGCTTCCGAGGCTGCATCCTCTAGCATTATTCATCCGGACATGGCAATACATGCGTGATTCTGAGCTTATGAAACTGGTTCCAACAAAGCGATTCCGTGCGGCGTCCCCGCCCCTGTTGTTGATCTTGTTAGCCGCGTTTGTTCTGATCGCAGCGTGCAGCAAGCAAACGTCGGTCGGGGATCCCACACAGGTCAGCACCGCGCCCACCGCCGTGCCAACGGTGCCGCCTTCCGTTACCGAGCGCGCCCAGGTAGCGAGCGTCTTCGCTGAGGAGATTACGCATATCAGAAATGCTGACTGGGCCGCGGTCTACGAGCTCTGCACGGTCGATTTCCGAGCTCGGCGATCTCTTGAGACTTTTATCGAGCAAGCGGAGGCCAACTTCTTCCGCCAGGGGTACTCGTACGAGGGGTTCGAGGTCCGAAACATCGTGATCGCCACGGAACCCCGGGACCGCGTGTCGGTAACCTACGATGCGTATGAAAACGGTGAGTTCATCCGGACGGTCACGGCCGATGGCGGCGCGTTCGTCTTGATCAAGGGTGAATGGATAGACGACGGTATCAGTTGCCGCACCTCGAACCGCCCGGCCATTATTCCTTGAAACCATCGACATCGAAACCATCGACATCCCGCGAAAGCATCGAGACACCGGGAAACCATCGAGACCCCGGAGTCTCGGGAGATCCGGGATGCCAGGTTTTCCGCACCATCCCGGCGGCGGGCATGTTTCAATCCGCGGCCTCGTCGCGGATCATGGTCGCGGTATATTCTGGCCGTCCACCGGCCGGGACCGCCCGCATCAACTCCAAAATTGAACAGGTTGACAGCATGGCGCGGCTCGGATTCAGAATGGGTCAACTTGAAATGGCTTTGTGGACGGACCCTCAGGCATAAACGAGAAAACTGGAGCGGCAGATATGGGCCCACGGATCGGCATCATCGGCGGCGGCGCGATCGGCGGCTACACAGGCGGGATGCTCACCAAAGCTGGACACGATGTCACTATCGTCGATCAGTGGCCGGAGCATGTCGCTGCCGTGAAGGCGAACGGCCTCACCATTCGTCACAACGACGACGAGATAAACGTCCCCACCAACTACATCAACATCAACGAACTTCAGGCGATCGACGACCCGTTCGATTACGTTTTTATTGCGGTGAAGTCGTACGACACAGAGTGGGCAGCCATGTTGATGCGGCGTTATCTAAAGCCGGACGGCGCGTACGTGGATTTCCAGAACGGTATCAACGACTACCGCCTGGCGGAGATGATAGGCGCAGAAAACGCGCTTGGATGCGTGATCACCATCGCAGCCGGCTGCTACGAGCCGGGCATCGTGCTTCGCACCGACACCAACCCGATTGCGTACAAGATCGGCGAGCAGGACGGCTCCGACACCCCTCGTGCTCGTGAGCTGGTGGAGATCATATCTTCCGTCTCTGAAGGCACCTTTTTCACCGACAACCTGTGGGGTGAACGCTGGGCCAAGCTCGCCATAAACTGCATGGTCAACCCTATCGCCGGTATCACCGGACTCACCTCGGACAAGGTGCGGACCGATCCAAGGGTTCGCGGTATCCGTACCCAGGTAGGCGCAGAAGTCATCCGGGTAGGCCGGGCCATGGGTCACACAATCGGCGACCTTCTCGGGGTGCCTGCGCAGATGTTTATCGACGCGGCCGAGGGACGGAATATCGAAGACCTGGAGATCGAGATGGAGAAAGTGGCCGCCAGCGCCGGGACGGGTGGCCGCGCTTCTTTTCTCCAGGACGTGATGAAGCACAGGCGAACCGAGATCGATTTTTTGAACGGCTTTGTTTCTGAGAAGGGACGCGAGTTGGGCATCCCGACACCGTTCTGTGACGCCCTCGTGGGCATCGTCCGGGAGGCGGGCGTTGGAACGCTTGAGCCGGACCCGGAGAATCTCGCACCGGTAGCAGCCCTGTTGGAAAGATAGGTCGGAAAGATAGCTCGAAAAGATAGGCCAGGGCGTCGCGCCCGGCCGGGATTCCCTCCCGTCGCACCGGCATACGCGGTGAACAACCTGATTGACGCCCATACAACCGCCCCTCCTGCCGTCAGGAGGATGAGGTCATGGTTGCCCGGGGCGCTTATCGTCCTTTCCGTCCTGGCGATTGCCTGCGGTGCGGGCGCCGACCAGACGTTCGATCAGACATACGAGGTAGGCGCCTCTCCGTCGCTTCTGGTGGGCGCCAGCAACGGTGACGTTATTGTGCGGACCGGCGTTGATGGGCAGATCACTGTGCTGGGCCATATCACCAGTTCGGACAACGTCGATCTCGACGTGACACTGGATGGCGATGTCGTCACAGTTCGGTCGCTTACCAACACCAGCGGGAATCTGATCGGGGACCGGGCCGAGGGGAGGGTCAATCTCACGATTTCCGTTCCGCCCGGGACGTTCGTTGAGGTGGGGATAACTACTGGAGCGGTTACGATCGAAGGCGTCCAGATGGGCGGCCGGATCACGGCGGCGGCGGGTAGCGTCACACTGCGCGGTGTATCGGGAGACTTCTCCGGCGGGATCGGGACCGGCGACATCACGATCTCGGATAGCGCCGGTTCGTTTCAGTTCACAACGGGCGCTGGCTCGATCACGTTCGAGGGCGAACTGGTCTCCGGCGGCTTGAGCGAGTTTGAAACCGGTGTCGGGGACGTTACCGTCACCATTCCCGGGGATGCCGGCGTCCGGGTAGACGCCACCGCGTCATCAGGTTCTGTCTCGACTGTGTTCGACATCGGAAGCGACCCGGAAGGGGCGTCGATTTCAGACGGGCGCTTCTCCGGCACTCTTGGCGATGGCGGAGCCGAACTCGTGATTGCAGTCGGAATCGGATCAGTGAAAATCCAGACGGAGACGGAAGCGGCCGGACCGTAGCAACCGCAACTCCGTGAACCGGGTTTCACATTCTTGTCCGGGCGCTTTGCCGGACGGGAACGGGGTCGATGCGAAGTGACGGGCCCGTCAGGCCGGGCGTGCCGTGTGGCCGTGACCTGATACAGGGAGCGGGTACCGGGGCCGCCGCGATCCCAGGTTCCTTGACGGGCCGTCCGGCCGAATCTCGTCGAGCATGGTCCTGGTCGGCTCACCAAGGTCGTAGCCGGCCCTTCGATGTTCCGCCAGCACGTCAACCGAGTGTTCGCTGAGGCCAGCGTCGGGTCGATGTGTTTCGATCCGGAACCGGTGGCAGGATCGCTGATCCACCGCCGATGGCACACCGGCAGCGGCGTCGCAGGCGTATGCCCACGGGCACATGTATGCGATACATCGCGTCACCTGCCCGTAGAGCGGCGTCGTTCCCGGCCCGGCTTCACCGCGACCGCCGGGGCCGGTGGAACCCAGGAAGCGGAGAGCCGCCACCTGCCGGTCTGACAGCGTGCGCAGCCGGCCCGGGTAACGTTGGGCAGAGCGCGGTGAAGTGAATCGGGAACGCATAAAAAGTCCGGCGAAATCGCACGATTACGGTCCTGCAACCATTGCGTGACCGCGTGACACACTGCGAATTGTGGGTACGAGTTACACGCTATCCGTTACCCGGATTCCGGTAAAGGCGCCCGTGGCGAAGGATAGCGCTCAGTTGGGGCTACAGCTCCGTCACACTGCCGCCGTTGACGTTAATCGACTGGCCGGTGATGTACCTCGCCCGGTCTGAGCAGAGGAACCCGATGAGGTCAGCAACCTCCTCGTCCGTTCCGGCCCTGCGCATCGGGATAGCCGCCTCAAGCGCTTCCCATGTCTCTCCCCGGCCGAGCACGTCCATGCGGGCGGTATCGATAGCGCCCGGGCACACCCCGTTCACGTTAATTCCGTGCGGCGCCAACTCCTTCGCAAGAGCCTGCGTGAAGCCGTTGATGGCGAAGTTAGCAGCGTTGTACGCCGATGTATTCGCTGAGCCGCGCTTACCGGCCGAGGATGACAGGTTGACGATAGCGCCACCGCCGGCATCTCGCGCCAGCAGGTGTCTCGCCACCGCACGGGCGCAGAGGAACGATCCGACCACCTTGATGTCCAGCACCCTGCGGAAGAGTGATTCATCCAGGTCAACAACCGGAACGCGATCCTCACCGCGCCGGAATGCGGCGTTGTTTATCAGGATATCCACCCGCCCGAACTCGCTGATGGTATCGTTGACCATCTTCTCAACGGCCTCGGAGTCAGACACATCGACCACCAGTGGCAACGCACGTTGTCCCTGCTCGCGAACCTGGTCAGCGACCGACTCGATGTCTCGCCAGCCCATCTCCTTCTCGTCGTCCGGGAACGACGATGGATCTCGGCCTGTACCGGTGATGACAACGTCTGCCCCCATCTCGGCCAACCTGACCGCAGTGGCGCGTCCGATGCCGCGGAACCGTCCGGCCCCGGTCACGATCGCCACCTTGCCGGCAAGTTCTTTCCCGTTGTCGCTGCTCATCGCGTACTCCTGAAATTACTGAAATTCCGGGTGTTTATCCAGGGTGTTTATCCGGGTCGTTCGCCGAGACTCAAGCTCGCCGTGAGGAGCCCCACGCTCCCCCTGAAGAAAGTTATCTGGACCACCGTTCCCGCCGGGTGCGCGCGCAGAAACTGCTCCAGCGCCAGGGTGTCCGGTATCGCCGTATCGTCGATCTCGATGATTATGTCGTCCACCTCAAGCACACCGTCCGCCGGGCTTCCGGGGACGATACTTACGACCCCCACGCCGCGCAGCACCGGCAGTGCCAACTGGTCGGCAAGGGTAGGGGTGATGTCAAGCGGCGCAAACCCGATGAAACCCGGGTCGATGGCGCTCTGCGCGACCAGCCGGAGAGCCACCTCGTGGGCGATGTTTATCTCGATCGCAAACCCGATGCCGTCACCGGTAGGTATCTTGGCCGTGTTGATCCCGATCACCTCGCCCAGCACGTTTAGAAGTGGTCCGCCGCTATTGCCCGGGTTGATAGCGGCGTCCGTCTGGATCAGATCAGAAATGACTTCCGTGCCGTCAACCAGGGACCGGTCGAGAGCGCTCACGACTCCCCTGGTCACGGTCGGGCCGCCCGGCAGGTCAAGCGCGTGGCCTATCGCCACCACTTCATCACCGACCCGAATAATGTCGGAGTCTCCGATGGTAGCGACCGGCAGATCGTCGGCGTCGATCTTTATCACTGCGATATCGATGGACGAGTCCAGGCCGATGATCTCCCCCGCCAGGATGCGGCCATCGGCAAGGGACACGCGTATCTCGACGGCATCCTGCAACACATGGCGGTTTGTCATGACCAGTCCGCCGTCTTCAAAAATCACGCCGGTCCCCGTGGCGCCACCGCCATTTATCAAAGTCACCCGGATGTGGACCACGGAAGGCGCCGCCCGGTCAACCAGGTCAGCCGTACTCAGCCGGGACGGCGTAATCGGGAACGGCGTCGGCGTCGGCGGGAACGAGATCGGTGTCGGAGTGGGAAGGATTGTTATGGGCGTTGGCGTCGCCGGGATGACAACCGCCGTGGGTGTGGACGGCATAGCGAACGGCGTCGGGGTGGGCTGAGGGGTCGCCGTCGGTTGCGGCGTCGGCTGGGGAACAGGCTGCGCCGTTGCAGGGTCTGGCGCCGGATCGCTGCAGGCGACGAATACAGCGGCAAGGACGGCGCCTCCTGATATCAGGAACCACCGGCCATTCAGCCTTCTTAACCACCGCCGGAACAAGCTGCCGTAACCCTGCTTTCAGGTGTCCTGAATTCGATCCGCCCTGCCACTTCCGGTCCGGCCGGTCGCCGCCCGGTTTGATCGATGCAGGGGGCTAGGATGCGCATTGTAAACGCCGCGACTGTAACCGCTGATCCCCGGGCTTTTCGCCGGCCCGGCGTGGCGTGTCCCGGTGGCTAACGCCCGGCGCCATCGGACCGCATGAATCGAACCCGTTATCCCGGGCCATCGTATTTCTGCAGGACCGTGAGGCGTGGGCTGACGCTATCGCCCGCGGGTCATCAGTTACGATTCACCGGTTCGCAAGGGGATCAATATCATCCGCAGCTCCGGTTCCGGGCCGTTCCTGTTCGGCCGTTTCATCCGCAGACGCGGATCCGCAGACGCCGGGTTGTTGTTTGCCGCCGGGTTGGCCGTGTTGATCGCAACCACCGTGATCGGCGGCGCGCCTGCGTATCTCAGCAGCCTTGATCGCGTAGGTGTTGAGGGCGTACTCAATGGCCTGCCGCCGATCGGCAAAAACCTTGTCATCACAAACGATGCTGTCCCTTCCCGGTTGACCGCCATCAACGCGGTCACCGCTGACGTCGATCAGGCCGCCGCCGAGACGCTGGGCGATATCGCTTCGCCATCGAGGCGCGCGCTGCGCTCGCCGTACCACGAGAACCTGGACCCGGCCACGCTTGATGACTGGTCGCTGGCCCGATTTGTCCTGATGGACGGTTTTATCGACCACGTGGAGTTTGTGGCCGGGCGTTCCCCGGTATCCCCGGCCGGGACCTTCATCGGCGCTGCCGCGGGCGCTGGCTCCGGGGAAGGTCCTGTGACGGAGGTCGCCATCCTCGCCAGCCTTGCCGGGGAGCTCGGCATATCTCAAGGCGACACCCTGACGCTCCGGACGGCCCGGGGCTCAGGGCAGGCGCTTGAGGTGACGGTTAGCGGCGCCTTCGTCCCGAACGACGTTGGGAGTGCGTTCTGGATGGGGCTGGCGGATTCCCTGCTGCATCCGCCGGGGATACCGGGATTTCCCGGCGAAGCGGCGGGGCTTTTCGTCACACAGGAAGGTTTCGGCGCCGTAATGCTCAAGAGCGCCGCGACTCCAATGGACGCGGCGTGGATTGTTGACCTGGACCAGGTTCGGTTGGGCCAGCTCCATGACGGCGAGATCGTTGCGGCGACCGAGAGTTTCGAACTTCAAATGGAGCAAGCCGTTCCCGGCTCCCTCGTCATCACGGGGCTTGAGCGGGCTTTCAGCGCGCTTGAACGCCGGGCTGTCTTCGCCCGTATCCCGATGTTTTTGATGGCGACCATCCTTCTCACCATCGTCATCTACTACCTTCTGATGGCGGCCAGCGTCCTCGCCGCCCGGAGACGGGACGAGATCGGGATACTGCGGAGCCGCGGCATTTCCCTGTTCCAGATGACGCGGCTCTACGGCCTGGAGGCGGTGATGCTGATCGGCGTCCCCGTGATCGCCGGCCCGTTCCTGTCGGTCGTTCTCATCGCGCAGGCAGGCCGATTTCCGCCTTTTGACGCAATCACAGGCGGCGGCACGCTCCCGGTAACACTTGAATGGAGCCAGTTTGCGCTCGCCTTTTTAGCGGGTGTCGTGGCGCTGGCGGTTCTCGTCGGACCCACCGTGTTATCCGGGGTTGGGAACGTCGTGATCCAGCTCCGGAACGAGGCGCGCCCGACGCGGGCCCCGTTTTTTCAGCGCTACTTTCTCGACGCCGTTCTGCTGGTGCTTGCCGGGTTTCTTGTCTGGGAACTCGATGCGCGCGGGGCCGAGGTGCTGCGTGTGGATGAAGACGGCGGCCTGACCACGGATCCAACCCTGTTCTTCGCTCCGGCGCTGGTCCTGCTCGGCGTCTCGCTCGTCTTCCTGCGCCTGTTTCCACCGGCCATAAGGGCGGCGGCGTTCTTCACGGCGAGGTTTGCGCCGGCCCCGGTAACGCTTGCCGTCTGGCGCCTCGCACGGGCGCCTCACTTCTACGCGCCGGTCGTACTCCTGCTCACACTGGCGTCCGGCCTCGCGATAGTCGCTGCGACATTGACATCGACACTGCAGGACAACGCCGAAGAACGCGTTCTGTACGGCACCGGCTCGGACGTCCACATCAAGGCGGCACGCGGCGCGTCCGGCGCTGTGGAAACGATACGGGCGTTTCCGTCTGTCCGCGAGGCGTCGGCGGCGATGCGCGTACAGGGCAACGTGGGCACCGCCGATCGTGGTCCCAGGTTTGAGCTGCTCGCCGTGCAATCAGATCGCTTTGCGGACGTAGCGTGGTTCAGGTCTGACTTTTCTGAATCTTCCCTGCCCGAGCTCATGGACCGCGTCTCATCCGGTCCGTCGGTCGAACCGTTGTTGCTGCCGATGTGGGCGACCGATATCGGGGTCTGGACTCAGACCGACGACGATATCGCACACCTTTTCCTGTGGGCGACCGTGCGAGGTGGGACCGGGATCGTGGAAACGGTGACGCTCGGGCCTGTAGAACAAGGTGGCTGGCGGTTCCAGACCGTTTCTATCGACCAGATCGTAGCGCCAGTCGAGTTGCTTTCGATCAAACTTTTCGAGCCGTCCGGCGTGGACCGGTCCACGGCCGGTTCCATCCTCCTGGATGACGTCGTCGCGATCGACTCCGCGAGCGGGCGCAGGACCGTCGTGGTCGATTTCGATGCCCCGGATCGCTGGACGGCGTTCCCCACCTCCGAGGGGCTGGACGCGCGGTTCTCGCTTGAGCAGGAGGTGGAACCGGTGGGTGAGGCGCCGGGTTCCGGCGTCGGCCGCCTGACGTTCGGTCGCGGTTCAGATGGCGGCGTGCGAGGCATCTATCGCTCGGCGAGCGGTGGTCCGCTGGCCGTGATCGTGAGTTCAAGCCTGATCGCCAGCACCGGCATTGCCGAGGGAGCCCCGTTTATCGCCCGGTTGTCCGGCAGCCTGGTTCCACTGGTGGCGGTTGGAGTGGTCGATTACTTCCCGACCCTCGATCCCGATGACGAGTCCGGATTCATGGTCGCTGACCTGGACGGCCTCGTTAATTTCATGGACCTGAAGGGGGCCACCCCGGATATCCTCGTAAATGAGCTGTTCATAGCGGTGATACCGGAGAGTCACGAAGCCGCGCTGGTGGATATTGCCTCCACCATGTCCGCCGCCGCCCGGATCGAAGTCCGGCTGGACCGGCAGAAAGAGTCACTGGTTGACTCGCTCTCGGTGGCCGGTTGGCGCGGCGTCGGGTTGCTGGCCGGGATCACCACGCTGATCGTCGTCCTCCTCGGCTACCTCACGTACCTCCGGGCCTACGCCGGGAAGATGAATGCGGAGGAGGCGTTCGTCCGGTCGATGGGGTTCAGCCGGGCCAACTACATCGCCACGGCGGCGATAGAGCATCTCTTCCTCGGGCTGATCGGGATAGCGCTGGGCGTTGTGTCCGGCCTGGCCATTAGCGGCCTTGCGGTTGACGTGTCTTCCCGCACATCAACCGGAGGGGAGCCGCTGCCGCCCTTCATCCTGGCGACACGCTGGGAGCCGGTGATATTCGGGTACGCCGTGCTCGCGCTAATCGCGCTGGCCGGGCTGAGTTTCCTCACCGTCCGTTACGGCCGGCGCGCGCTGCACGAGGCGACGAGGCTGGAGCGGTGATAGCGACCTCTCTCCGTTTGATCGCCCTGCGCAGCGTTGCGCATCTGCGTCTCCTGATCGCCGTGGTGGCGGGCATTGTGCTCGCGGTGGCGATCATGGCCGCGACCTTCATCTACTTTGACTCGCTACGCAACCTGGCGTTACGGCACACACTTGACCGGCAGGCGCCGGCCTCGCTTGACGTGCTGCTCCAGGTGTCTGCGGCGACCGGGCAGCGGCAATCGCACGACGCTCTCGTCGGTCGCGTTGAAGCAATCGTGGACATCGGCCTCGGCCGCGTCATCCAGCAGCGGCATCTCGCCGTCCGGAGCGCGACGTTTGACTTTGAGCCTGTCTCCGGCGTGCTGCCGGTGCGGGAAGACGTGCGCCGTCGTGCCGTGTTCGTCACGCTCCCGGGCATCGAAAACCAGGTCCGGCTGGTCGAGGGAGAGTTGCCGGGGCCGTCGGCGTTGCCCGTCGCCGGTGAAGTATTCCGGCCCCGGGTGATGATGCCGGTGGGGGAGGCCGAGACATTCGGTCTGTCGATCGGCGAGAGCTTCCGCGCCCTGCCGTTCTGGACCAACGTGAACCCGGCCCCGGAGCCGGTGGTTGTCGGGATTTTCGAGCGTATCGACCCGGATTCGACCTTCTGGCGCGCCTACGACGATCTGTTCGCGCTCGACTCGCGTAACTTCTCGTACGCCGTGTCCGTGGTCCCGGAATCGACCTTTGTGGACGGCCTTGCGGCGCATCAGCCCAACATGACCGCATCGTACGGCTGGACGCTCGATATCGATCCCGACCGCATCGACGCTGTGTCCGCGAGTGGAGTCGTGGACGTACTGAGAGTCCTGGAAGCCACGCTGCGGGTTGATAGCGACGCCTACCGGCAGATCACAGAGCTGGACACCGAGTTGTCGGATTTTGAGACGCGTCTTTTCTTCAACCGGCTGCCCATGATCATCGTCCTGGTGCTCGTCGTTCTGGTGGTCCTGTACTACGCGGTCACGCTTGCCAGCCTCCTGGTCGATGCGCAAAGGGAGGAGATCGCTCTTTTGCGGACCCGTGGGGCGAGTGGGGGACAGATCGCGGCGGTGTTTGTTATCGAAGCCGGGGTGCTGTCAACGCTCGCCGTCGCAATCGGTCCGCCGATCGCCGCGCTGGCGATCAAGTACGCCGGGACACTGCCGTGGTTCCATGACCTTAACGGTGGAGCTGCGTTGCCGGTCAACCTTGGCTGGGAGGCGTATCGACTCGCCATCCTGGGAGGAGCGCTCAGTTTTGTCGCGCTCTTCTACCCGGCGTTCAGAGCGGCCCGGGTCAGCCTTCTCACGCACCGAAGCCGTATAGCGCGCACATCGGGCCCACCGGCCTTCCAGCGCTATTACCTGGACGTCGCGTCGCTCGGCGTGGTCGTCGTTCTGCTGGCGCAGCTTCAATCAAGAGGCTCGGTTGCTGTGGAAAACCTGGCGGGAGAAAACACCGTCGATCAGATCATGCTGGCCATACCGGCGCTGTTCCTGGTGTTCGCGGGTCTCGTCGTGTTGCGGCTGTTCCCGGTGATGATGGAACTGCTCGCCCGGATGTTTTCCGGCCGGATCTTTTACCGGATCGTGTCGCCCACGATGGTGCTCGGCCTGTGGACCATGGCGCGTAACCCATCTCACTACTCGAGGCTGTCTCTACTGTTCATCCTGACCGCCGGGCTGGGTATGTTTGCCGCTAACTTCGGTGCGACGCTGGACAGGAGCAGCAGCGACCAGGTCTTTTATGAGACAGGAGCCGACGTACGTGTGATCGGGCTGGCGCCGAGGCCGCGCAGGCCGAGTGCAGACATCGTCGGCGCGATTGAAGAGATTGAC
>JADFRU010000259.1:0-3482 GCA_022561115.1 Chloroflexota bacterium
CGACCGCTCGGTCGAAGTCGTCGGGTTGGACGATCTCGATGGCAACCCGTTGGTGACGCTGGTGAACTACGCCTGCCACCCGACGATCATGGGCCATCTCAACAAGTGGGTCACGCCCGACTTCCCCGGCCCGATGCGGCGCGTCGTCGAGCAGACGGTGGGAGGGACATGCCTGTTCCTGCAGGGCGCGTCCGGCAACCAGGGCCCGGTTGACGGCTTCACCGGCGACCTGCGCGTCTACCGCAAGGCCGGGGCGAAGCTGGGCGCAGAGGCGTCCAGGGTGCGGTTGCAGATGGATCCATACAAGCGCAAGGAACGGCTGGTCGAGATACTCACGTCCGGCGCAGACCTTGGCATGTACGAAGATGTGCCGGTGAGCGAGGCTGACGACACGCTGGCTGTTTCGTGGGTGGAAGTAGACCTGCCGGCGAGAGACGTTCTTTCCCTCGAAGAGGCGCAGGCCGATTACGACCGAAAGGCGGTAGAACTTGAAGCCGTTCGGGCGTCGGGGGTGTCGGAGGAAGAGGTGCAGGCCGCCGTCTCACGGGTGATGCGGGCGAACATCTACCTGAACGTGGCCCGCATGGTCGAGCAGGCCAGGGTTGGCGACGTGATAACCCTGCGCATCCAGGCCATCCGCATAGGCGGCGCTGTGCTGGTGACAATGCCGCTGGAGCCGTTCGCCGAGCTGGGGGCGCAGATCAAGGAACGGTCGGCAGCCGCCAACACGGTGTTCTCGGGCTTCAGCAACGGCCATTACAACTATCTACCGACGACGGCTGCGTACGAAGAAGGCGGCTACGAGGTCCGCATAGCGCTGTTCGCACCGGGGTCAGATGATCTCGCCGTGGACGCGTGTCTGGAGGCGGTAGAAAGGGTCTACCCGGCTTGACGCGGCCTGCGCGTGGACCATCCGCCATCGGGTCGCCTCATAGTCCAGCCCGCGGCCCCATCGGCATTCGCCGGCTCGACCCGATTCTCCTCAGGCAGGATCAGCCTACGCGGGCGTCCACGCCACGATCTGGTCAACAACGCCCCAATCCCGAGAAGGGTGCAGGGGACACCCTGCTACACCCGCTCCACGTAGTCTCCATCACGCGTATCGACCCTGAGCGTGTCGCCAACATCAATGAACAACGGCACCGTAAGCACAAGACCCGTGCTCATCGTCACCTGCTTCGTCGCGCCCGTCGCCGTATTCCCCTTCACCGCAGGATCAGCATGCGCCACCACCAGATTCACGTGCGGCGGCAGATCCACGGCGATCGGGAGGCCCTCGTAGATCATCACCTCAACGCTCTCACCCTCAACCAGATAGTTGACGGCATCGCCAAGAACGTCCGTGCTGATCGTCAACTGATCGAACGTCTCGTTATCCATGAACGTATAGTCCGCGCCGTCGAAATACAGGTACTGAACATCCTTCTTCTCCACGGGCGCGCGGGTCAGCGGCCGGTTGCCCTGCACCTTCTTCTCGTACACATTGCCGGACTTCACGTGGCGCACCTTCAGCGTCAGCGTGGGCGGCGCCTTCGGCGGCTTGCGGTGCTGCCACTCCAGGACGGTGTAGACCTCACCGTCCAGAAGCAGCGTCATGTTGCGGCGAATCTCACCTGAGCTAATCGTCACGGGACATGTGCCTCAATTCCTGTAGCGCTGCGCGCCCCTTTTGCCTTTCGGTCTGAGGGCCAGCCCCGCCATTCTACGGTGTCATCTTGACGGCATTGCTCAGCACCCTGGCACGACCGTTCTCAAGCACCACCACGTCTTCGATTCTCACACCGCCCCACCCCGTCAGGTATATGCCGGGCTCGATGGTGAAAACCATCCCGTCCTCCAGCTTCCCCTTCGACCGTGCGCCAATGCCGGGGCCCTCGTGGACCTCCAGCCCCACACCGTGGCCAAGGCTGTGGCCGAAGTGCTCGCCATGGCCCGCACTGGTAATCACCTCACGGGCCAGCGCGTCGGCCTCCGCCCCGGTCATCCCGGCCTCAACCGTCTCAATAGCCGTCCGCTGCGCCTCAAGGGTGATGCCGTAGATCTCCTTGAACTTTGCGTCAGGCTCCCCCAATACGATCGTCCGGGTCAGGTCGCTGCAAAAACCCTGGTACCGGCAGCCCATGTCGATGACTATCGGCTCGCCTTCCTGAAGGATTCGGTCACCGGCGAGATGATGCGGCCGCGCGCCGTTAGGACCGGAAGCAACTATCGTCTCGAAAGATATGGCCTCCGCCCCTTGCTCTCGAACCGACTTCTCGATCTCCCACGCCACTTCCACTTCGCTGACGCCGGGCTCGATACGCGCCGAGACCTCGTCGAACGCCCGGTCGCCTATCTCGATCGCCCTCGTCAACAGCGCCAGCTCGTCCGGGTCCTTTACAGCCCGCAGCTCCGCGCCTATCCCGCTCGTCGGGACCATCGAGTACCCGGAATCGCTGGCCTTGCCGTCGCCGTCCGCTTCGTCGAGGGCGTCGACCAGCCGCTGATGCGACGCGACGGACATCTCATCGGCTTCGAAGCCAATCTTCGACACGCTCATCCCCTTGAGCGTATCCGTCAGCCAGTCAAGGCCGGGCATCACGCGGACCACCTCGTAGTCAGGCGCCTGCATTCCGGCCTGCTCCGTGTAGCGGAAATCGGTCCCTATCACGGCCCGTTCGCGCGAGATGATCAGCGTGCCCGCGGACCCCTTGAAACCAGAAAAATACCTGCGGTTGTGCTCGTTCGTGATGAGAATCGCATCAAGCTCCTTCTCATCGAACTTCGCCCGCAACGCCTCCAGCCGTTTTCCGATGTAGGGGTTGGCGTCCGTCAATTCGCGTCGCTCTCGCCGATATGCGTCATCAGCCCTTCAAGCGCGAACACGTACCCGCGCCAGCCCAGACCGGCAATCTGCCCGAGCGCATACGGCGCGATCACCGACCTCCGCCGGAACTCCTCGCGGGCATGTATGTTCGAGATATGGACCTCGATCACAGGCAATCCGGAATCGATCAGCGCGTCGAGTATCGAGTAGCCGACCTGCGTCAGCGCCCCGGCGTTGATTATCACGCCGTCGGCATCGCCACCGCGCTCCTGGATGAAATCGACAATAGCGCCCTCGTGATTCGACTGGAACGCCTCTACCTCGGCGCCCAGCTCGGACGCGCGTGCAGAAACCGCCGACTCCACATCGCCAAGCGTCGTGCTCCCGTAGAGATCGGGATTCCGCTGCCCCAGCCGGTTCAGGTTGGGGCCGTTTATGAGAAGAATCAGAGTCATGCCGTGACCAATCAGGACCAGGAGGCCCGGAAAGAAAGACTACTTGAACCACCCCGCCATTGCGAGATGGAACACCGCCCGGCAGACGCGCACTTTACGCCGCCCGCAGCGGCCCGCCACGCTACCTAAGCCCCGGACACGTCGGCGATCGCGTCCTCGATGAACTGCCTGACCCGATCGTCCGTCTCGTCAGCCAGGGCGGTCTGGAGATCCTCAAGTGC
>JADFRU010000013.1:0-13556 GCA_022561115.1 Chloroflexota bacterium
GGTTTGCGGTGCTCAGCCCGCCGATGGTGTCCATGTTATTTCTCTCCAGCAAGTACAGGAACACGGTGCCGGCGATCAACATCATGGCGGTTCCGGTCAGTACGATCTTCGATTCAAGTGAGAAGCGCCGGAAGCTCCGAACGGTCAGGATGTCGAATATCGCCAGGTATCCGATGGCCCCGACGATGATCAGCCCGGCGACGATGCCAAGCACCCACTCGTCTGAGCGAAAAGCCTCAAGGCTTGAACCGGGCACAAACTCGGCCGGGAAGATAACGAGGCCTGCGTTGTTAAAGGCGGAGACGCCAAGGAACGCGCTTTGCCACAGGGCCTGCCCGACCGAGATCCCGTCCCACAGGCTTCCAAAGACGTAAAAGCGCAGGAACAGAAGCGACGTCCCGATCATCTGTATCACGATCGATAGAACGACGATGCGGCGGATAAGACTCGGCAGGCCGCCAAGTTGCCGGATGCCCAACCCCTCCCTGATCGCGAGCTGGCTCTGCATTCCGATGCGCCGGCCGACGATGATGAGCAGGAACGCGGCGGAGGTCATAAACCCCAGCCCGCCGATAAAGGCCAGTATCAACAGCAGTGCGTGGCCGAAGTTGGTCCAGTACGAGGCGGTATCGACAACGACCAGTCCGGTAACGGTGATCGCTGAAGTTGCCGTGAACATCGCCGTGAGGATGGGCGAGAAGCCCTCCTCCTGGCGCGAAATCGGGAGCCACAGCAGGAAGGTCCCGATCAGGGTGAGCACCAGGAACCCGTAGACGACGAGCATCGGTGATGCCGGACCGCGGACCGGGACCGAACGGCGCGTAACGTTTATCCGAACCGGACCGATTTCGGTCTGACGGGGACGGCGGACGACAACGTCGCCCGGCCTCGGCTGCCACGGAGGTTGCATCTAAATAAAGTTTCTGCGACCGCCCCCGGGGACGGTTTTGGAGAGTTATGTGGGGAAACCGTGAGGTTCACGTGACACGGACACGCTACGCCCGGTCTGACGCTCAGTGCTCCGAGCGCCCCCGGTTTCCGGTGATTCTACATTCGGCGGCAGTTCCCCCGGCGACCGCTCTCTGAACATGATCTGCGTTGAAACGCGATGCGGGGGTAGCTTTGTGGCTCGGCCGGTATTCCTCCAGAATGGTCCCCCAGCGGAGACGGGTCCGGCCGGATATTTGCCTCTGCGTACATAAACCAGTTCTGTCCGCCAGTATCCCACGGCATACGAACGCGTTCACCCGGCGCGGTTCAGGGCAGGTTCGCCATCCATCGGATGTCACGGAGGCCGATTTGCGACGCATCAGGGCCTTTTTGCGGCTGGTCGCCGGTATAGGTCGCGAATTCCTGGCCCGTAACGGGCCGTACATGGCCGCTGCGGTCTCGTTCTACGCGCTATTTTCGATATTCCCTTTGATGCTGGCGCTGATAGCCGTGGTCGGGCTTTTCCTCGAAGAGTCCGGGGGGTTCCGGGACAGGCTGATCGCGGGGATCCCGGAGGTCCTTCCCGTTGAGGGTGATCTTGTCGCGAGTGTGATTTCCAACGTTACAAGCGGAGCCGCGGTGGGCAGTGTTCTCGCCCTGATCGGCCTGTTCTGGGCGTCAACAGCCGTTTTTGGCGCCATACGCAAGTCGATCAACAACATCTGGGGAATCCGCAGGACGCGCCCGTTTCTGCAGGAACGCCTGATGGACATCACGCTGATGCTGGGCGCAGCGGTGGCGTTGACGGTATCGATCTTCGCCACCACGTTCTTGAACTTCATCAGTGAGTTCACAACGGTTCTATTCCCGAACGATACCGTCAGCCAGAATTTCTGGAGTCGCGTCGCTTTGACGCTACCGTGGGCAACAACGTTCGTTTCGTTCTTCCTTCTTTACCTCTGGCTGCCAAACACGCGGGTTCGTGTGCGGGCCGTGGTGTTGCCCGTGCTGCTCGCCGGAACCACTTTCGAGGTCACCAAGGTGCTATTCGTGATCTACCTGGGGAGCTTCCGCAACTACGCTGACGTTTACGGAGCGTTGAGCGCCGTCATCGCACTGATGGCATGGGTGTACTTCTCAACGATCATCCTCCTCGTGGGCGCTCTCCTCACATCGCGCTACTCCGCTTATCTGGCCGTCCAGGATCAGCGCGACCACCTTGATTCCCTCTCGGCAAATCTTGAACGGGTGCGCACGAACGGACCGGTGGTGGCGCCGGCGCTTGCCGATTAGGACCGTGATAGCGGCAACAGGCGGGCCTGAGACCGCACCTGCCGGATTCCGCTGCAGCCCGGTCCGCGGGTCCGCCGTTCCCGGCCCGGCCCGTCAGAAACCTACCCGAGGGGAGCGCGCACCAGTTCCTCGTATCGCGGGCCATCTACCAGTAACCGGCTCCGGTAGAGGACCAGGTACTCGACGGGGATCTCCGGGCGCGGGTCCGGCAGCCGGACATGCGCAAACGCCTGCCCGACCTGGCCTGCGGTAAACGGCGGTATCTGGCGTTGCAATCTGCCGATCGTGAGATGCGGGTTGTAACGACGGCCTTCCGGGTCGATCCCGATGCGTGCAAGCGCGCCTTCAAGCCGGGTATGAAGCATCTGGAGCCGGTCGGTCTCGCCCGTGATCCCTACCCACAGCACCTTCGGCTCGTTGAGGGCCGGAAAAGCCCCGGTATCGTCAAGGCGGAGGGTGAACCGGCCTGAGCGTTCAGCGGCGTTGCGCATGCACGCCCCGATCTCGTCGACACGGTCCTGGTGAACGTCTCCCAGGAAGCGAACGGTCAGGTGCATCATATCCGCCCGTGACCACCGGACTGACGGCCGCAGGAACTCCGGAATTGACCAGGCGGTCCCGGTCAGCACCGCCTTCGCTTCATCCGGCAGGTCTGCGGCGATAAACATGCGCCAGATGTCTTCGCTCGGCCCCGGAGTCGCCGCTGGAAATGCGCCGGGACGGTCAGACGCGGGCGCATGGAAATCACGCCGCGGTATTTCCTGGCCCGGCCCGTTGGGCGGGCGCGCTGGACGGTACGGTTGTTGCGGCGGACCGTATGGCCGTTGAGGGGGATTCGTGCCCGGGCGCGGCCTGCCGCGTCCCGGTGGTCCGGGGTTCTGATCTGGACGGCGCGGAAACATGGCCTTCAAGTTTAAGGCGGCCCGGGGTGGATCGCGTTCTTGACAACCGCTTTTCCGGTTCCTGTACGGCGCGAGTTTCGGATATGGAGGCGCGCTGGCGGCGGCAGGTCAGGCGCGGGCGCAGGCCGGGTCGTCCGGTAGCCTGCCCTGCCGGGTTGTACCTGAAAAGATCAAGAAAAGATCAAGGCCAGTCACATCTTCCTATCCGGTTTTCACCGGACATGCCCTTGACCGTCGGCGGGCGGTCGTCAGGTAACCATCGTATTAGCTCGTATTAGCGTACAGACGCCGTATCGCGCACCCGCGTCCTGATGCGCCGGTAACTCCCGGCGTCGTCCGAGCGATGCGTTGGCGGTGAACAGGACCGCCGGGGTTGATATGCAATCGTGTATCGGGGCCTTGTCCCGGGCGCGTTGCGCTCCCAGGAGCTCTCGAAAAGGGCGGCCGAATAGCGATCTGCCGCATCGCATACGGGCGAATGGATACACGAATGCGGTACGATGCGCGCCACTTCATCATGACTAGCCTTCGATCACACGTCACACAATTCGTCGTTGCCCGGCCATTCGGGCTGCGTGTGATCCTGCTTCGCCTGGCCGTCATGCTGATCTCGCTCGTCAGCATCTCGGCCGTGTGCGTGAGCAAGGGTGGAGACGTCGAGATTGTCGAGGAAGTCACGCTCGTCAACGAGGACCTCAAGCTCGTGATCGAGGCGACGCGCGCAGACATAGAACTGTTCAGAGGAGAGCCCGGGTCCGTTATCACGCAGGGCGAGTTTGGGAACCGTCCGAAGATAGTGCATCGGGTGCGCCCGGGCGCGATCCTGCCCACGTCCTTCCTGTTGATCGAGACCCATATTCCTCTGCAATACGCGCCCAGAGCGCGCGCCACCGTCCGGATATGGGTCCCGGACGGAACGGAAATTGAGGTCAACGGCGACAACGTGTCGGTGGAGATTTCAGGTCCGGGCCCGGACTCGATCGCCGTGAACGGCGTCATCACGCTGACGAAGGGGGACGTGACCTTCACAGACGTTTCCGGGAACTTCGAGATAACCACCGAAATCGGCGGCATCACGCTGAACCGGGTTACGGGGGAGTTTGACGCCGCCACCGGGCGCGGTTCTATCTTCTTCCGGGGTGCGCCGACCGAGTCCGCGGTGAGCCAGATCAAGACCGGCGGCGGCAGCATCTACGCAGATTTGACCGGCGCGCCGGGCCTGGCAGTCTCCGCAGAGGCCGGTCGCGGCGCAATCCTGTTGCATGATGGCAAAGACCCGATCTCCGGAACCAACATCAAAGTTTCTCCCGAGGACGGCGCAGCGGCGCTGGAACTGGTGACGGCGAACGGGATCATCGACATCCGCCGTTAGACGGTCACAATTATTTTTAATTCGAACCCACACGAGCAGGCTCCCGCGCCTCTGGAAACGCCCCCGGCGGCGCTCCCGGAGGATCTGCGCCGCACCCTGGACCGGAGTTTCGTGATTCGGACGACGATGACGCGTCGCCGGTCCGGTGGCAAACGGACGGTCGAGACAACCTACACGTGGAACGGACGGGATCGCGTTTACCTCTCGGGATACCCGGGCCGGCGCGACTGGGTGGCCAACATGGCATCGAACCCGTCCGTGGTAGTGACGACCGTTGAGGGCGAGCGGTGTTACGAAATCCCCGCGACCGCGCTTGTGTTGAAGGACCGGAGCGAGCGCGTGGAGCACCTGCTGGCGTTTATTGAACGCTGGGCCGAACGCCCGGATTTTCCGCGCCGGCGGTTTGCGTTCCTGCTTGGCGCGATTCGATTGAATCGACGCTTCCACCTGCCGTGGTGGGGACCGTTTTACCTTGTGCGCCGCATCCTGGACCGGATGCCGTGCGTAGAGCTGCGGTTTACCGGAGAACCGCGATTGCTCGAGGACGATCCGCCCGAACCGTCGTAAGCAGCCGGGCGCGTCGCACCTGATTTGCGGGGCAGGCAGTGCCGCCTACGCCGTCCCCTGATCCGGGTACTCAAACGTTTCCGCGTCCGCGCCGTCCGGCTCGTCATCGGCAGATCGCACAGGCGCCTCACCGCGCAGGGCTGAACCGGCGGCATTGCGCACGGCATCGTTGAACTCACCGTTCCCGGCGATCCACGCGAGATAGTCCGGCGTCTCCTCGGCGACACTGGACAGACGCTCCCCGCGATGGCGGCCGAAGTTGATCAGCATGTGGCCGTCCGGTCCCCAGACCAGGCGTGAATCCGGGTCAACGGCGTCCGGGTCCCGTGGATGCAGAAAGCGGTCCAGCCCTTCTACATCGTCCGCCAGTTCCGGGTACTGCTCAAGCTCACCCTCAAGCACCCGGTAGAAGGCTTCCGCTCCATCCAGGTCATCCGGCGGCTCCCCACCCACGAAACGCCGGTATGCGGCGGCGAAGTCGCGTGGCTCACGACGGTGAAACAGCGTCATTGCGTCTATGACCGTTACGCTTTCAAACGACACATCGCGGCCTGCACGGGAGAACTCCGCGCGCAGGAGCGGAAGCCCGAATCGCTCGATCCCGAACCCTGCGAGATCGCACCCATCCAGGTAATCCCCGATCGCACCGGCGAAAGAGCGAAATGAAGGACGACCCGCGACATCGTCGTCTGTAATCCCGTGTACAGCGGTCGCGCCCGGCGGGATGGGGGACCCGGGATCGATCAGCTCGCGCCGGTTGGAGCGCTCTCCTCCGGGCTCAACCTTGAGGGTAGACAGCCGGACGATCCGCGCCGTTTTCGGGTCCAGTCCGGTTGATTGCACATCGATAAAAACGATCGGTCGATTCAGCTTCAGGCGCACTTGGAGCTCCCGCTATCAGGTCCCCGCCGAGTTCCCGGGGGCCGGGCCGTACCGCCGCCGCAATCCTAGCACCGGGTGTCACCACATCCCGTTCAATGGCGTCATCGACCTCCCACCTGTGGGTACCACCGACATACCGCTCGTAATACAGCCAGACCGCCCGGCGAACAATCACTAACCGGTCCGCGATCTTTTACTGTCGCCGGAGACCGCCCGCGACGATATACCTGAATACAGAACACCGGGAACCAGTCGCCACCGGGCCGGCAGCCGGCATTGAACCAGCGAATCCCGGACCGCGACGTCAGCACTGACATACCGAATTCTCCAGGAGCGGCAAGTTGGCTGAAAACAGCACGAACAGTAGTACCGAACAGCAACTGGTAGTGTTCGATCTCGCACACGAGGCGTACGGGGTCGACATCGGAACCGTGCGAGAGATCATCCGCATGCAGGACGTGACCTCCGTCCCGCACAGGCCGGACTACGTCTCCGGGGTGATTAACCTGCGGGGGCGCATAACTCCCGTCGTGGACCTGCGCAAGCGGTTCAATCTGCCCGAGACCGAGATCTCCCGGGAAAGCCGGATCGTCGTGGTTGATATTGACGGCCAGGACATCGGCATGATCGTGGACGCCGTCACAGAGGTGCTACGCATCTCCGCAGACCAGATCGAGCCGCCGTCCAACATGATCGCTGCCGGCGGTTCGGACTACATCGTCGGGATCGCGAAGCTCGAGTCACAGCTCGTCCTTCTACTGGACCTCGAACGGGTGCTCACCTCGGCGCAAACAGAAAGCTCCCCGGAGCTTCTCGCCGCCTGATCGCCCGAAAAACCGACACGCCCATTTCTGGACCGCCGCGATCACGCGGTTTTGCTTAACGCGCCCACCAGCCAGGCATCTCTTCTTTCCGAGGTCACCGAGCCGAAATGGATCTTGCCGCAGACATAACTCCTGAAGACCTCAAGGTCTTTCTAGAGGAGGCCGAGGAGCAACTCCAGCTTCTTGACGATGACATACTGCGCCTGGAGCGTGACGGCGCCAGCGAAGAGTTGCTGCAGGAAATCTTCCGGGCAGCGCACACCCTCAAGGGCTCTGCGGCCACGATCGGTCATGGGAACATGGCGGCCGTCGGCCACGCGTCCGAGACCCTCCTGGACCGGTTGAGAAACGGCGAACTTGCCGTCAACACGGAGATAGTCAACGCGCTCCTGCACAGCCTGGATGTCCTGCGCGCCTTCAAAGACGAACTCTCGGGAGAAGCAGACAAAGAGCCGGATATTGAGGACGTTATCGCGGAGCTGGAAGCGGCGTCCGGTGAGCCGGCTGATGCGGTTGCGACAGCCGACCCCCTTCCGCTAACGATCGATCACGACACCGTCGCAGCCATCCTTGAGGCGGAGGCGGCAGGCGACACCGTTTACCGGCTTACGGTCAGGTTGCTTGAGTCATGTGAATGGCTGACCGTACGTACTTTCCAGGTCGTATCTGAACTCTCGTCGATCGGAAACCTTCTCGCCTGTTCTCCCACGTCCACAGAGATCGAGGCCGAAATAGTCGGCAGAACGATCGACGCAATAGTTATCACAGAGGCCAGCCAGGAAGCCCTGACAGAGGCGCTCATGGCTGTACAGGACGTTGAGTCTGTTGAGTTTACCGAGGTGTCGCGCGAGGTCAGTCCGGCGGAAGATGCGGAGAGTTCTGTTCCCACCCAATCGGTTGAGGAAGAATCTTCAGGCCGGACACAACGCAACTCTCAGACGGTCCGGATAGACGTCGAACGGCTGGACAACCTGGCCAACATGATCGGCGAGCTGGTTATCGACCGCACGCGAATCGGCCAGATCGGGCGGATCCTTTCAAGCCGATACAAGGACGACGAGCTGGTTGAGTCCCTGTCCGAGACCGCGAGCCATCTCTCAAAGGTTGTGTCTGATCTCCAGGAAGACATCATGCAGGCCCGGATGCTGCCGGTGGGCACGGTGTTCCGGCGATTCAACCGGATGGTCCGCGACCTTGCTCTCACTCTCAACAAACGGGTGGAGTTCGTCACCGACGGCGAAGATACCGAGATAGACCGCACGGTGGTCGAGCGGATATACGACCCGCTGGTCCACCTGCTTCGCAACGCCGTCGATCACGGAATCGAGTCGCCTGAAGATCGCCTCGCCAGCGGCAAGCCGGAAACGGCGACGCTACGGCTCTCCGCGTACCACGAACACGGCTATATCGCTATCTCCGTCAAGGACGATGGGGGCGGAATTGATACCGGGAAGCTGAAACAATCAGTTGTCGCCCGTGGGCTTGAGACGAAAGAGTCTGTCTCTCGTATGTCCCACTCTGAGGCGGTAAACCTGATCTTCTTGCCCGGCCTGTCCACTGCGGACGAGACGACGGAGGTTTCCGGTCGCGGTGTGGGCATGGACATCGTCCGGGCGAACATCGAGTCGATCAACGGATCGATCACGGTAGAAACCGCCATCGGGGTGGGAACTGAACTGATATTACGGCTCCCGCTAACGCTCGCCACCGTCGACTCGTTGCTGGTCAAGGTTGGCAAACGCGACTACGCGCTGCCGCTTGTCTATGTGACCGAGACGATCAAGATCAGCCAGCACACGCTCACAACGGTGGGCGGACGCACGGAGTTATTGACGATACGGGACCGTGTGATTCCGCTCGTCCGGTTGCACGACATCTGGCCGGGCGGCAGTGGCGCCGGGAAGGCCGAAGACGCGGTCTTTGCCGTGATCGTCAATTCCGGTGACAAGCAGGTCGCGCTGGGCGTCGACTCGTTAACGGAGCCACAGGAAATCGTGGTCAAGTCTCTCGGCGGCTTCGTAGGTGATGTCAAAGGTATTTCAGGGGCGAGCATCCTCGGTGATGGCAGGGTGGTGCTGATCGCCGACGTGGCGAGTCTCGTGAGCGCCGCCGGCAGGCGGCCTCAACGGGATGATCAACCACAGGATGGGACGCTGGACACTTCCGGACACCGGCCATCGACCGGGGCCGGGGATCACGAATCGGCCGATACAGCCGACACAACGGAACTCAAGGCCGCAGCCTGAGTGGACGGAAGGGAAGATTGCGAGATGAACAACGACAAGGAAATGCCAGTCCCTGACGGAGCGGCAACGGGTGACCGGTGGGCGCAACTCGTGTTCGAGGGCATCAACAGTTCCATTTCCGGACTCTCACAAATGGTGGGGCAGGAGGTCAAAGTAACCTCACTGGACCCACGTCAACAGGACGTCGGCAAGGTTCACGATCTGCTCGGCGGGCCGGAAACGATGATCATCGGGGTGTACCTGGGAATCCAGGGAACCGCCCCGGGCCAGTTGCTGCTGGCGTTTGAGCCGGAGACAGCCTTCAAGCTGATCGACATGCTGCTGACGCAGCCCGAGGGGACGACGACCGAGATCGGTGAAATGGAAGAGTCCGTCCTGGGCGAGATGGGCAACATAATGGGGGCCTTTTTCCTTACCGTTCTCGGCGATAACACGGCCGGGCAACTCATGCCCACTCCGCCGCTGATCATCAACGACATGGCCGGGTCCGTAATAGACGCGATCCTCGCCCAGATGATGCTTGATGCGGATGATGTGATGGCCGTGGAGACCAAGTTTGGGACGGCCGATATGGACATAAAAGGGGCGTTCCTGGTACTGCCCAGCACGGATCTCGTGAACCTCGCGGTGCAGGAACGGAGCGCAGCGTGACGGTAGATACCGCAGACAACCTGGTCGTGGGTCTCGGCCAGCTTTATGTCCGGAAAGCGCCGGGCGTCCTGGTCTGCCTCGGTCTCGGTTCGTGCATCGCACTCAGCGCGTATGACCCGAAATCAAACATCGGTGGGATGGCGCACATTGTGCTCCCGGATGGGACCGGACGGGTTGACCAAAACTCACCGAAATACGCCAACGCCGCGGTTCCGCTTCTCCTGGAAGAAATGGAAGAGCAGGGCGCCAACCTGTCCCGGCTCCTGGTACGCATGGCAGGCGGCGCCAAGATGGCGGGAATCGGTGCGCTGGGCACCGTGTTCAAGATAGGTGAAAGCAACATCGAAGCGACGCGGCTGGCGTTGGCTAATTCAGGGATAGGCCGGATCGACGGCGCTGATGTCGGCGGCTCCCACGGTAGAACTGTCAGGCTCTGGCTCGAAACGGGAAGGCTCGCGATCACCGCGTCCAACCGCGAGCCGGTTGAGATATAGGAGACACTGTTGGCCAAAATACTGGTTGTTGATGACGCAGCCTTCATGAGGATGAAGGCGACGAGATTGCTCTCAGAGAACGGTTACGAGGTTGTCGAGGCGAGCACCGGCGCAGAAGCCGTAGAGTGCTTCAAACGAGAGAAACCCGACGCCGTGCTGCTGGATATCACGATGCCGGACATGGACGGGCTAACGGCGCTGAAGGAGATTCGCGCCATCAACCCGAACGCACGCGTGGCGATGGTCACCGCGATGGGCCAGCAGTCGATCGTGATGGAGGCGTTGAAGGCCGGGGCGGCAGACTTCATTGTGAAGCCGTTTGCGCCGGACCGCGTTCTTAACGCTGTCGAAAAGCTCGTGGCCTGAAGTGACGTTCTCCAGCACACACGGCGCACACGTAAATGGTCAGCCCGGGCGGAAAGACGGTAACGTCCGGGTCCTGGTCGTGGATGACTCAGCGTTTGCGCGCTCAATCATCAGCCGCCGGATCAACGCCGAAACGGGCCTTGAGGTCGTCGGAGAGGCCCGGGACGGCATGGAAGCGGTGGACCAGGTCAAGGCGTTACGCCCTGACGTGGTGACGATGGATGTCACGATGCCGCGGCTGGACGGACTTGGCGCCGTAAAGCGGATCATGGCGGAACAACCAACCCCTATCGTGATGCTCAGCGCGCTGACCGGCCCGGGCGCGGATGTGACGCTACAGGCGCTTGAGCTGGGCGCGATCGATTTCTTCTTGAAGCCATCTATCGCCACACCGGCGGGTTCCGCTGACGGGATATCGGAACTGGCTGTGAAGCTCCGCGTGGCGGCGGGCGCTCGGATCTCAACCGGCCGATTGATCACGGCCCGGAAGCCGGTCAAAAAAGCGCAGCCGGGGGGCGATTTCGACACCCTGGTGATTATCGGTTCTTCTACGGGCGGGCCGAACGCCTTGAGCCGTGTGCTTCCCGGTCTCCCGGCAGATTTGAACGCGGCCGTCCTGGTGGTGCAACACATGCCGCCCCACTTCACGGCGTCACTGTCCGCACGCCTGAACACGGCGTCAGAGTTGGAGGTTCTCGAGGCCTCGGAGGGAGACCGGATTCAGCGCGGGCGCGTCCTCCTTGCACCCGGCGGCTTCCACATGACCGTCAACGCCAACGGGACTGTCTCACTTAACACCGATACCGAGGTCCACGGGGTGCGGCCTTCAGTGGACGTGACGATGCGGTCCGCAGTGGAGCAATTCAAGGGCGTTTGCCACGGGGTGATCCTGACCGGCATGGGCTCAGACGGCAAGGACGGATGCCAGTTAATCAAGGCCGCGGGCGGGAGCGTGCTGGCCGAACATGAATCGACATGCGCGGTGTACGGAATGCCAAAGTCGGTGGTGGACGCCGGTTACGCGGACCGGGTGGCGCCGATCGACGAGATAGCCCGGGAGATCGGCCGGATGTGTGGCGCCCGTCGTTTGACGGGAATCTCGGCCCGGAGGTGAGGTAGATATGAACGACGCGGAATACGAACAGTTGAAACCCGCCATCAAGGCGGTGACCGGGGTCGATCTGGGCTTCTACAAGCCGCGACAGATGATCAGGCGGCTGGACGGCTACATCGGCCGGGTCGCCGGTGGATCGGCCAGGACTTTCATCGACCTGATCGGGGGAGATCGCGAGGCGGCGAGCGCTCTCAAGGAGTTCCTCACCATCAATGTGACGGAGTTCTTCCGCGATCCCCGCTCGTGGGAAAGCCTCGAAACCGATATCTTGCCGGAGCTGCTCTCCCGCAGTTCCACTCTGAAAGTGTGGAGCGCAGGCTGCTCCCAGGGTTCCGAGCCGTTCACCATCGCCATGATCCTTGAAACCCTTGCGCCTAACCGGCCCCACAAGGTGCTGGCGACGGACCTGGACGCCGCCGTTCTGGACCGCGCCGGAAACGGCGGGCCGTACTCCCGTGGGGAACTGAAAAATCTATCGAACGCCCAGCTTGCCCGCTGGTTCGTAGAAGAAGACGGTCGTTTCAGGGTGGGCCAGAGCCTCAGGAAACGAGTGACCTTGAAACGCCACAATCTGCTGGAGGATCCGTTCGACTCCGGGTTTGATCTGATCGTATGCCGCAATGTGGTGATCTATTTTTCGGAGGAAGCAAAACGCGATCTCAATATGAGGTTCGCAGCGGCGCTCAAGCCCGGAGGCTATTTCTTCATAGGCGGGACCGAGACGTTGCTGGACGCCGGAGCGTTGGGGTTTGAACGACGCGCGACGTCGTTCTACCGGCGCTCCACAGAATCTCCGGGGAGTGAAGTTGCGAAGGCGGCGTAGTTGCGACGCTGTATTGGAGCCTGCCCGTCGAACCAGACCGGCGGATTCCCGGAAGCATGAACATAGATCGGGCCATACGTTGGATGGCATTTGCGTGAACGCGCAGAGTCGCGCGTCGGCGATGGTGAGTTCCATGCCAGTGAGACCCGGCAATATACACAGGGACCAGAGTGGCTGCGAATAACGTACTTTCACAGGCAGACATAGACGCCCTCCTGGCAGGCGCGACACCGTCGCTGGAGGCGCCGTCGGACCTGGGTCCAAGCGCGGCCCAGCCAGAGCCTGAGCCTGAGGCCAGTTCAGGGGCTTCTTCAGAAGAGTTTGACGCCCTGTCGGAAAAGGTCGCCTCGCTTGAGGGCGCACTGGAACGTCTCGGTCAGCTTGACGTCCTGGCCGCACGTGTGCTGCGGCTGGAAGAAACCGTGGTGTCAATGCGGCAGTCAAACGCGGCCAATCTGCAACAGTTGCAGACGCAGATGGTGCAGCGCCTGAACGCGATCGTGGAGATGGTGAAGGCCTCTCGAAGCGCCCCCCAGGCGCAGGCCCAACAGGCCCGGCCCGGCATGAGGCCGCAAAGGCAACCCGGCCGGCCCGCTCAACCCGGGCAACCGCAACGCCGAACGGTCCGCCGGTAGACAGCCCGGCCTGTACCATTCCCCTGTACCATTTCAGACGCCTTTTCAGACCGGGCCATGGGCCGACGGTGATAATCACGTCGGCGCAGGGCGCTGGCCGATATGCCGAGGTGGCGGAATGGTAGACGCGACGGTCTCAAAAACCGTTGGGCATAACGCCCGTGCGGGTTCGACTCCCGCCCTCGGCACCAAGCTAATTCATTCGTAGAGGATTTCTGCGTCTGGTGCCGTCTCAGAGCGGCTTTGTAACCACTGATTCAGCCGAGGTGGTTACATGCTCCGTAATGTTGATCGACGCCGTAAGGCCGCTGGACTATCGATCAGGGAACTAGCAAGAGAGCTAGAAATCTCCCATTCGCTGCTTTCTTTGGTCCTATCAGGGCGACGCAATGTTTCTAAGGGCCTCAGAGCCAAGTTGGAAGCTTGGTTTGTCAAGGGCGGAGCAAAAACGTACCAC
>JADFRU010000260.1:0-3477 GCA_022561115.1 Chloroflexota bacterium
CTCGCTGGCGTCCAACGGGGCGAAACGGAGGCAATCGTACACGCCGGTTGGGGCTGATAGTGCCGCCAGTTGCGCTGTAAGTAACCGCCCATCCGAGGCCGTCCGTAGCGGCATTTGCCGTCCCCGGGATGTGCGGACGAAAGCCCGCACCTACGGGTGCCTTATGCCCGGCGGGACAGCCTTCGTACAGCGCTTACGAGTTTGCTGATGCCGTGTCCGTCCGTCATCGTGGCGTCCGGCGATGCGCCGTCCGTATCCCAGGCTACCGGCTCGATGGAGAGCACATGCGCGACCACGGCGGTGATGTTGTCTGTACCGCCCGCTGCGTTAGCGCGTTCCACCATCTCGGCGGCCGCCTGTTGCGGAGCAAGCGCCCCCAGTATCGAGCCGATCTCGGCGTCCGGGAGCAGTCCGTGCAGGCCGTCGCTGGACAGCAGGATAACGTCACCCTTGCTTATATCGACCGTTGCGCTGTCGACCTCGACGCTGTCCTGAACGCCCAGTGCGCGTGTGAGCACGTTCCGGCGGGAGTGGGTCGCCGCCTGCTCCTGTGAAATCAAGCCCCGGCGGACGCGGTCAGCGACCCATGTGTGGTCCGTCGTCAGCAGGGCCAGCTCACCGTTACGAAGGAGATACGCCCGGCTATCGCCGACGTGGGCGAACGCCAGTACCGGCCCGGAGACGATCGCTGCGGTGAGCGTCGTTCCCATCCCTGTGCGGTCGGCGGTCCCGGATTCAGCGTGGACCTGTGCGTTCGCCGCTTCGGTCGCATAACGGAGCGTGTCGGCGGCCCGGTCCGGTGTGAACGCGTCCGGCGGCGTCCCGCGCAGGAACGACACGATCGTATTCACGGCCGCGTTGCTGGCGTATCCACCGGCCTGGTGGCCTCCCATGCCGTCACACACGATCAACAACCCACCGCTCCCGGCAGGCGCGTTAGGGGGCAACAGCGCGGCCAGTGCGTCCTCATTAGAGCGACGGACGCGACCCAGGTGCGTCATCGACCCGAGGGCCAACTGTGGTGGGGAGCCCGTGATCGCGGCCAATATGACCGGTTCAGGCGGCGCGCGGCCGCATCAGGCTCAACTCGGTATGGCCAACGGCGATCCGGTCACCCGGCTTCAGACGGGCTCCCGCGAGTTTCGCCCCGTCGACGTGCGTGCCGGTCTTGCTTGCGAGGTCATAAACGATGTAGCCGCCCGGCTGCCTTCGGATGATGGCGTGGCGCCGGCTGACAGACGGGTCGGTCAATTCGACCGCGGAGTCCCTGTCCCGGCCGACAAGATTGTCTCCGTCCTCAAGATTGAAGGTGCGCCCGGCGTCCGGACCGGACCGCACGACAACCACGCCGCCCGATGCCGGGGCGTCCAGGACGGTGCGGTCACCTGAACCCGCAGACTGGACCGGCGCTGAGGTTTCGACCGCCACCAGTTCCAACTCTGTATCGCCGACGCGCATGCGTGCGCCGTTTTTAATCTGTTTTCCGGCCACCGACCGGCCGTTCACCTTTGTGCCGCCGGTGCTTCCGAGGTCCACCAGCACCAGATCATCATCACGCGCTATCACGACCGCATGAGAACGGCTGACGCCGGGGTCGCTGATGACAAGGTGGTTAGAGCCGTCGCGCCCGATGGTCGTGCGGTCAGCCATGAGCTGGCAGATCTGGCCCTTGGACGGACCGGACGTGATCGCGAGCCACGCGACGAGCCGGTCATCGGCATCATCGGCGGAGCCAAGCATCGTCTCCGCTGGCCTCAGTGCGTCCACGGTGGTGGCCCGCACCTTCACCTCGTTTATCGATCCGAACTCGGTGGCAGGCTCGTCGGCCGTAAACATCAACTCGGTGTCGCCTAATTTGATGGTTGCGCCTGATGTGAGCAGCATCTCGCCGGCCACGCTCGCGCCGTCAAACATCGTGCCGCCGGAGCTGCCGGCGTCTCGCAACCTGTACTGGCCGCCCCGGAATTCAATCTCGGCGTGGTTGCGGCTGACGTTCGGGTCGTTTATCACGATATCGTTGGAATGGTCACGCCCCAGCCGTGTGACCCCGGCTGACAGTGGAACGCTCTGGCCGGCGGCCGGGCCGGACCGGAAGTGCAGCCAGGCCGGCACGGAGTTAGATGGCCCGCCGAACGAGGTCATACCGCTGCTCCCGGTCGCGGCAGGGATGCCGCCCGTAGCGATCGATCCGTCAGCGCCGCGAGCGCCGTTCGTAACAGATACGCCGGTCCCGGTTGCCGATGCCCGGCTTCCGTTAACCAGCCGGAAGAGCCGGACGGCGCTAAATCGCAACACCGCATATATCGCGGCGCCCGCAGCGCCGATGAAACTCAGTACGGCCATGTATTCCTCTTGTCCGCCGAGGTTGAGCCCGAGTCGTTCTACCGCAAGTGGCAGGGCGCCGATGAAGCCGATTACGAAAAGAACCTGCAGCGATGCGCTGTACGCGCGGCTGCGGATCGTTAACCGGGCGTGGATCAACGCCGCGAGGGCGAACATCGGTACGATGCCCGCCAGCCACGACTCGTACCAGAACCAGGCGAGGTTCCCGCTTTCAAACGGGTTTGGCAATTGGCTGTGCTCGTTATGTCATGTCGCCGCAATCAGCCAGGTCAGGACACAGCTAACGACCGCACAGGCGATCTGCCGGCGCGTCAGTTATGTTCGACCCGGTTTGCGGGTTTGTAACGAGGCTAGCACCGGATCGGTACGCCGCCGTTGCGTGCTAACGCACTCCAGATGGCGTGAAAACCCCAACATAGCCCAACATTAGGCAGGCGACTCCGGGCATCTCGAAAACCCGGCTTGAGCCGGTCTGCCGTGTGCCGTGGCGGGACAGGTGGCGCCCTTCGAGAACCTCTGGGAAGCGGCCGCGGCCCGGAATATCCCGGAATATCTAGGACAGCGCCGCTGTCCGGGGTGAATCGTAGATCCCGCCCCTGGTCGGGCGCCGCCGTCAGTCCAGGCGTATCGTCCTTCCGGTGTCCGACGACTCCCTGATCGCGTCCAGAATCTGCTGGCATCGCCAGGCGTCGGTAAAGTTCGGGGCCGGGGACGTGCCTTCTTCGATGCCACGGTTGAAGTCCCTCACGAGCAGCCGGAAGGCCATCAAGCGCGGGTCGCGGCCGTCGGAGAACGGCATAAACCGCGCCGGGGTCTCGATATCCGCCAGCGGCGCGCCACCCAAGCTGGCGACCGCAGGCGTTACGGGAACAACCTGCATCGTCTTGAGAAACTCAACGATCGCCGCCTGGTGCTCAGGGCTGGCGTTCGCGAACTCCTGCCTGCTTTCGGCTGCGTCACCGCCGTGAGCCAGGATGGCTTCAGAGATCAACGTCGCGCGTCCGTGATGTAAAAAAGGAGGCTCGCTGGCGAATCCCCACAGTTTTTTCGTTAGCCACTCCCCTGTGGGAACCCCAGCTTGCACCAACAGCTCGTTGTTCAACGTCTTGCCCATGTCATGCCGTTTCAAGTCGG
>JADFRU010000261.1:0-3468 GCA_022561115.1 Chloroflexota bacterium
GCCAGAGTCTTGGCCGGGCGGGAGCCCGGGAATTGCCCTCGGCGAGGTTGTCGATGCTTTATGAAGTCGGTCCGTGAGCGCCGGTCCTTGCCCTGCTGGAGGCGGATATTCAGCCGTTCTCACGGTATGACGCAGGATGACGGCGCGTTTGATCCATCACTATCGATACGCCCGGGAACGTACGTGGCGCTGGTTTTCAGTCCGGTGGTTCGTCCCAGGCGATCCCTGCGCGTGCCGCCGCCGCGTTCAGGCCGTCACGCGCAGCCGGTACCAGGTCATCCGGGAGATGTTCAATCAACACGTGCGCGTCGGGACTTGCCGAACCCATCCGTCGCAGGAACGTTTCCTGGTCGAGCAACCCTTTGCCGATTACCACTTCCTCAAAGTGTGGGAGCAAGCCTTCAACGACCGTGAAATCCTTGGCGTGAGCCGCGATGGTGACATGGCCGAGTTGATCGAACAGATCGTTTAGCAGGGAGGTTGAGTCGTATGCCTGCTCCAGGTCGCCGATGTAGTTGACCGGGTCCATGTTGAATTTCATTGCGGGGGAGCCAACGGCGTCAAAGAACTCCCGGGTCCGCGTTGCTGAGAATAACGGGCAGACCACGCCGCCCTCCACGGCAAGCGTCACACCCTCATCCGCTGCGGCACGCGACGCCTCGCGCGCTGACGCCACGAGGCGATCGAACACGGCGTCCGTGCGGTTGTCCGGGTGAGGCAGCCAGCCCCCTCGCGGGTTCATAGAGCCGGGCCTGAGGTAGGTGTTTGTCCCGCCAAGCATCCGGGTGAGCGTTGCCATCCGTTTCAGCGCTTCCACCGCGGTTCGCCGCGTCGGCTCGTCGTCGCTTACGAGACCGCCCCCGTACTCCCCCACGGTCTGGCCGAGCGTGAGGCCCGCCGACTGAAAGGCGACTCGAACACGGTCTACGATGGCCGGGTCAGGGTTTAGCGGATCGGTGACGCGTACCTGTAGTGTTCGGAATCCGTGATTTCGCACAACACGCGTGACGCTTTCGGTGATCGTCGTCCAGTCTCCGGGTGTAAGTCCGGCTACCCCTAACAGCATTGGCCCCCCGATTCGCGACGGTTCTGCCGCGTTAACTAACCCCGGTTACCGCGGCCTGCGGGTTCCCGGGCTGCGTATTCCGCTCACGCCTTCCGTCTCGATGTGGGTTTTTACGGCGGCGAGCCATGTCTTGCTGAACTGGTCCAGGGGCTCGCGAAGTCGTTTCGACATCATCTCTGCGACACGCCCTTCGTAGGACGCCTCGCTGGTCAACACGGTCTGGCGGTAGTCACCCCGGAGTCGAAATACCTGCCGGTGACTGGAGAACATGTGGCTGGCCGTCCATCCGATCTCGTACGGCTCGTCGTACACCTGCAACCGGGCCTTGAACCGGAACATTTTCACGGTGAACTTGAATCCGCGCCGGTCCATCGGTTCGTCGTCGGTCCAGTACGCGGTCCCGATCTCCGGGTGCCATTCCGACCAGAATTCGACCTGCGCGATCCACGCCCAGACCTTTTCCGGAGGAGCGAAAATATCGATTTCGTGCCGGAGTACGATCGGCGCGTTTCTATTGATCTCCATGACCACGGGGCAGTGTAGCTTCCGGGATGACCGGATTGGCGGCAGCGGTATCCGGCGCTTGAAACCCGGGAGATGAGCGATCGAGGAACGCGTTGACTGACGCCATCACGGTCCGGGAGGAGGCGAATCCGGCGTCGTGTGTTACTCCCGGCAACGACGCGAACCGGGCGTTTGGCATCTCCACCGCAGCGCGTCTTGCCCCTTCGTGAAAATCAGGGTCCGCCGTGCCCGCGTACAGCAGGGCGTCTACGTCTATTTCGCCGACCCGCTCGCCCACGCCCTTCCAGCCAGCCCACGCTTCTCCCGCTGCGGCCAGGGCGCCGGCGTCCGCGGCCAACAGGCGGTCTCGTAACTTCGACACCAATCTGCCGCCCAGATTTCGCTCCCGCTCGTCGATGAACCCCTGCATGCCTTGTTGCCGGAGCAGGCCGGTCGCGCTCGTTTCCTGCGGTCGTCCAGATGCCGAGCTTCCGTAGGGGTGCATGCCGCCGGCGATGAGACGATGCAGCCTGTCTGGACGCGCAAGGGCAAGCTCAAACCCAATAGCCGCCCCCATCGAGTAACCCCAGAACGTGACAGATTCGACTTCGGCGGCGTCGAGCACGGCTTCTACGTCTTCAACGAACCTTTCCGGTGCGTAACTGTCCGGCGATGCCGGCGCGTCACTCAAACCGTGGCCGCGCGCGTCCATAAGGATCAGTCGAAAACGATCACCGAGTGCGGCGATGTATCCGAAATCGCGCCATGCCTCTATATCGGACGTCCAGCCGTGATGGAGCAGGAGGGACGCTGCGGATTTGTCACCCTCGATCTCGTAGTGGATGGAGACGCCGCTGGAAGTAATGAAGGGCATGTGGGTATATGTTGAGGTGCGCCGGGAGGCTGGTTTGACCTGCCCGCGGCAGAGCGAGTTTGACTATGGAATGTGACCCGCGGAACTCGGGTCACGCGCATCCGGTTGTTGGAGTACGAGAAACACTATGCACGTTACCCCGGCCGCAGTTGAGCTGGCGCGCGAATGGGACGATCTTATTTTTCGGGAGCATGAGCAGACCGATCGTTTCCGCGACCCGCCAGAAGATGATGACCCGTGGGCCGGACTCGCAACCAGTTTCGCGCCTCCCGATGGCGATGAGGCCGATCTTGACCCGGCGATTCCGGTTGTTGAGACGTATCTTGACGGCAACGACACCGTCATCGACGTCGGAGCCGGCGGCGGAAGGATCGCAATTCCACTGGCGCGCCGGTGCCGCGAGGTGACCGCCATCGAGCCATCTCCAGCGATGCGCGCGCAACTTGAGTCCTCGCTGACTGAACTCGCTGTGACGAACGTGAAGATTATTTCGGGTACCTGGGAGACCACCGAGGTACCTGTGGCGGATCACGTCGTGTGTTCGCACGTCATGTACAACACCAGGCCGATCCTCCCGTTCCTGGAGAAGCTGCATGGCCACGCCCGCAAGCGCGTCACGGTGATGCTTAGAGAATCTCCCCCGCAGTCGAACTTTCACGAGCTCTTTGAACGGCTCTTCGGCGAGAAGCGGGTTGCGCTTCCCGCGATGCCGGAATTTCGCCGGTTGATCGAGTCGCTCGGGGTTGAATACGAGGCTTACCGGCTTGAAGACCGGCCGCATGGAATGTTCCCGAATGCGGAAACCGCCCTGACCCGCGCGACCCAGCGTCTCTTCCTGGTTCCCGGCTCGACGAACGCAAAACGGTTGGCGGATCTGCTACCGGACTGCCTGGCGCCGAGCGATGGCGTGGTGAAGCTCAAGTGGGCGGAGCCGCAACGGGGATGGCTGGTCACGTGGGCGACGTCGTGATGCTTCCGCAACCGCGCCGATGCGTGTAATCTGCGCCCGGCGTGCCGTTTCAGG
>JADFRU010000262.1:0-3458 GCA_022561115.1 Chloroflexota bacterium
GCGCCATCGCGCGCAGGGAGAAGGAAAACCCTGGGACAGACCGCGCGGGAGAAGACCAGGTCCGCAGCACGCGTACAGTGATGTATCGGCCGCCGGACATGGACACGCCGCAGCGCCACGTCTTTACCGGTCCAGGTACTCGTCCAGCCGCATCACGTTGTAGGCCTGATCGCCGCGCGACAGGCTCTCAACTGCGGCCCGTGCTGTATCGATAGATGTGAATATCGGCACGCGCCTCTCCACCGCCGCCCTGCGGATATGGAAACCATCCTGCAGGATCGACCGATCACCGGTCACCGTGTTCACCACGGCGCCGACCGACCCGTCCTCGATAATGTCGACCACGTTCGGGTGACCCTCGGAAAGCCGTTTCTCGATCGTCTCTACGGGTATCCCGGCTGAGCGTATTAGCTCTGCCGTGCCGGCGGTTGCGATCAGGGGGTGACCGCTTTCGGCCAGGGAGCGAACAAACGGCAGGGCTGTTGCCTTGTCGTTGTCAGCGATGCTCAGCAGGACCCGCGCCCCCTCGGGGATCGCCATCCCCCCGGCGATCAACGCCTTGGTCACAGCGCCGCGGTACTCGGTATCGATACCCATCACCTCTCCGGTGGACTTCATTTCCGGACCCAGGAAGGTATCCACTCCGGCCAGCTTTGACATCGAGAACACAGGCGCCTTCACCGCCACCAGGTTCCGCCGGGGAGCCAGTCCCGGTTTGTAACCCTGTTCCTTGATCGACTGGCCGAGCATCACGTTGACGCCGATCTCGATCATCGGAACCCGGGTCACCTTTGATATGAACGGAATCGTCCGGCTGGATCGCGGGTTTACCTCGATGATGTAAATATCGGACTCGCCGCCGCTCCCGCCCTTCTCGCCGAGCGAACGGTAAGGACCGCCGCCGGTGATTACGAACTGGATGTTCATCAACCCGCGAATGCCCAGCGCCACGCCGATCCGTCGCGTGTAGTCGACGATCGTGTCTACCTCGGACTCGGTCAGGCTGAGCGCCGGGTACACGGCCATCGAATCTCCGGAATGTACGCCGGCGCGCTCGATATGCTGCATGATGCCGGGGATCAGGACATCCTCACCGTCGCAGACGGCGTCCACCTCCACCTCTATCCCTTCAAGGTATCGGTCGACAAGGATCGCCTGTCCCGGCGTTGCGCCGATGATGGCCAGGTTGTTGAAGTAACGCAGCAGCTCCGTAGCGTTCTGGATGATCTCCATCGCCCGTCCGCCGAGGACGTAGCTGGGCCGCACGAGCACCGGGTAGCCGATGTTGTCTGCGATCTGCAGCGCGTCCTCGGCCGTGATCGCCGTCCCGCCCGGCGGCAGCGGGATGCCAACCTCCGCCGCAAGGTCCTCAAACCGCCCGCGGTCAGACGCCTGGTCGATAGATGATGCGGACGATCCCAGTATCGGCATGCCCGCGACGGCCAGCGCCTGGGACAGGTTGATCGCTGTCTGGCCGCCAAACTGGACGATGGTGGGAGTCAGACCTTCTCCGACGCCGGCCTCGCCCTCAACGCCGTCCTGGGACAAAGCAAACCCGGACTCGTTCTCGATGATGTCGCGCACCGACTCATCGTCCAGCGGCTCGAAATACAACCGGTCGGAGGTATCGAAGTCGGTCGATACCGTCTCCGGGTTTGAGTTCACCATCACGGCCCCGAGCCCGCTCCGTTGCAGCGCCCATGCCGCGTGGACCGAGCAGTAGTCGAACTCGATCCCCTGGCCGATCCGTATCGGCCCGCTGCCGAGCACGATCGCCTTCTTGCCCTTCAACGGCAGCGCCTCGTTCTCCTCCTCGTAAGTGGAGTAGAAGTACGGCGTCTCCGCCTCGAACTCGCCCGCACACGTGTCCACCATCTTGTAGACCGGCCGGAGCCCCCACTCAAGGCGTTGCGTCCGGACCTGCTCCGGCAGCAGGTCGGAGAGCGTGCCCACCTGCGCATCGGAGAACCCGAGCCGCTTGGCGTCCCACAGCAACCCCGGCGTCAGGTCCTCGGCAAGCAGGCGGCGCTCCATCAACGTGATCCGGTGCAGAGCGCGGGTGAACCAGGGGTCCACGCCCGTCAGCTCAGACACCTCTTCCGGGGTCCAGCCCCGGCGCAGCGCGGCCGCCATCTTCCAGATCCGGTCGTCGGTCGGATGGAGATCAAAATTTCCGTTCTCCCACTCCGGGTCCTGCCAGAGCAGCGAGCGGCCGCCCACCTCAAGACAGCGCACCGCCTTCTGCAGCGCCGCCTCGAACGTCCGGTCGATAGCCATGACCTCGCCGGTCGCCTTCATCTGCGTGCCCAGGCTGCGGTCGCCGGTCGGAAACTTGTCGAACGGCCAGCGCGGGATCTTGACGACGCAGTAGTCCAGAGCCGGCTCGAACGCGGCAGACGTCCGGGAAGTCACGGCGTTCGGGATCTCGTGAAGCGTCTTGCCCAGGGCGATTTTGGCGGCGACCCGGGCGATCGGGTAGCCCGTCGCCTTGGAGGCCAGCGCGGACGACCGGCTGACGCGCGGGTTCACCTCGATCACGTAATAGTGCGGCGACCCTTCGGCGACGGGGGGCAACGTCGCCGCCACTTCAGTCCCCGGCCGCAGCGCCAGTTGCACGTTGCAGCCGCCCTCGATGCCAAGTCCCCGGATGATGTTCAGCGACGCCGTCCGGAGCATCTGGTACTCCTTGTCGGACAGCGTCTGGCTCGGCGCGACCACTATCGAGTCACCCGTGTGGACCCCCATCGGGTCCAGGTTCTCCATGTTGCAGATCGTGACGGTGTTGTCCTCCCCGTCACGCATCACCTCGTACTCGATCTCTTTCCAGCCGACGAGTGACTGCTCAATTAACACTTGCCCGACAAGGCTCGCGGCCAGCCCGCCCCGGGCGATTTCTTTCAGTTCCGATTCGTTCGAAGCCACGCCCCCGCCGGTACCGCCCAGTGTGTACGCGGGGCGGATGACGACCGGGTATCCAATCGATTCAGCCGCTTCCACCACGTCGTCCAGCGATTCCACGGCGACCGAAGGGGGCACCGGCTCGCCCAATCGCTCCATCAGGTCCCGGAACTTCTCCCGGTCCTCCGCCATCTCGATCGCAGCGATCTGCGTGCCCAGGACGCGGACGTTGTACTTTTCGAGAATCCCGGCCTCCGCCAGCTCCACAGCGAGATTCAGGCCGGTCTGCCCGCCCATCGTGGGCAGTATTCCGTCCGGCCGCTCCCTCTCGATAATGCGCGACACCACGTCCACCGTCAGCGGCTCGATGTACACGCGATCCGCCACATCCTCGTCCGTCATGATCGTCGCCGGGTTGGAGTTGACGAGAACGACCTCGACCCCTTCCTCACGCAGCGACTTGCAAGCCTGCGTGCCCGCATAGTCAAACTCAGCCGCCTGGCCGATAACGATCGGCCCGGAGCCAATAACCAGGACCTTTTTAGGAAACGTCTCGCTCA
>JADFRU010000263.1:0-3443 GCA_022561115.1 Chloroflexota bacterium
GGGCGCGGTTGCACGCCGTCATGGCCAGCACGGAGACGCCGTGGCTGACCTTCGTGATACGCCAGATATTCGGGGTGGCCGGTGGTTGCCACATCCGTCTCAGCGGCATGCACCGCCGTTACGCCTGGCCGTCCGGCAACTGGGGCTCGATGCACATCGAGGGCGGAGTTGACGCCGCGTACCGGCGCGAGATCGCGGACGCAGACGACCCGGACGCCAAGCGCGAGGAGATCCAGAACCGGCTCAAGCGGCTTGCCTCACCGTTCCGGACCGCCCAGACCTTCCTCGTGGAAGAGATCATCGACCCGCGTGATTCGCGACCGCTGCTGTGCGAGTTCGTTGAGTCCGCCCAGCCCATCATCAAGACGCAGCTCGGCCCCGGCACTGCGCCCCGGTGGCGGCCTTGAGCGACGGGGCGCTGGAGGGACTGACGGTCCTCGACCTGTCGCGTTACGTGGCCGGAGCTTACTGCGGCAAGCTGCTGGCGGCATACGGAGCGGAGGTGATCAAGGTCGAAGCGCCGGGGGAGGGCGACGGAGCGCGACGGGTCGGTCCTTTTCCTGACGGGGAACCTGATCCGGAAGCGAGTGCGCTGTTCCTGTACATGAACACGGGCAAGAAGGGTCTAACCCTGGACCTGGCCTCGGATGAAGGGGTGGCCGTGCTCAAGGAACTGGTCGTGCAGGCTGATGTGCTGATAGAGAACTTTGCTCCCGGGGTGATGGAGTCGATGGGGCTGGACTACGCAGCTCTAAGCGCTATCAACCCAGAGCTGGTAATGGTGTCAATCTCCAACTTCGGGCAGTCCGGCCCCTACAGGGACTACCGCGCCGACACGATGGTGGAGATGGCGCTGAGCGGGCAGATGTACATCAACGGAGACCCGGAACGTGAGCCGCTGAGCAGCGCCGGCTACCAGCCGTCTTACCAGGCGGCGCTGTACGCCTATAGCGGCATCATGGCGGCGCTGCTGGTGAGGGATCGGGACGGGAAGGGCCAGTACGTGGATATATCTATCCAGGAAAGCATGGCCTCCGAGCACCAGTTCACGCTGAACCGTTTCACCGCCAGCGGCGGTATACGGATGCGGGCCGGTAATCGCTACGGATCGGTCCACCCGGCGACCATCTACCCATGCAAAGGCGTCGACGGAAAGCCGGGCCTGGTGTCGCTGGGCATTAGCGATCCGACCCAGTACGTTCTCCTCCTGGAACTGCTCGATATGTCTGAACTGCTGGATGACCCCAGGTTCAAAAACCCCTCGCTTTGCTCGCAGAACTACGTTGAGTTCGACGCGCTCGTGCGGCCCTGGTTCATGGAGCACACGGCTGAAGAGATCGTGCACGCCTTCCAGGACAATCGCATCCCGGCGGCATTCGTGAACGAAGTAAGCGAGGTGCTGGACGACCCCCAGTACGCTTTCAGGGGGTTCTGGAAAGAGATCGGCCACCCGGTCGCCGGAACACATCGCTACGCCGGGCTGCCATACCACCTGTCGGAGGCTCCGCCGGTATATGAGCGGGCCAACCTGTTAGGCGAGCACACCGACGAGGTGCTCGCGGGAAAGCTGGGCTACGACGGTGAGCGGCTAGCCCAACTCCGCAAAGGCGGCGTTATCTGATGCCGTCCCCCGTGGTTTCAGGAAAAAGCCCTCTCGATGGCGTGCGCGTTCTTGATCTATCACGTGTCTGGGCCGGGCCGCACTGCACGCGGATACTGGCGGACCTGGGCGCAGAGGTCATCCATATCACGGGCCGCAAATTGGTCGGCCGGCGAGAGGTGACGCGTGAGACTGCGATGGTGACCGGCATCTACCCGGATAACGAGCCGGGCGAGCGCCACTGGAACCGCAACATCCTGAACAACGACATGCTCCGCAACAAGCTGGACATCACGCTTGAGCTCGACACGGAGCGCGGGCTGGAGCTGTTCAAGCGACTGGTCGAAATCAGCGACATCGTGATCGAGAACTACAGCCCCCGGGTTATGCCCAAGCTGGGCATCGACTACCCGGTACTGAAAGAGATAAAACCGTCGATCATCTTTTGCTCCATGCCCGGCTACGGCTCAGCCGGGCCGTACAGTCACTTCGTCTCCTACGGCACCACAATCGAGCCGCACTCCGGCCTGGCGAGCAGGATGGGCTACCCGGGCGAGGAGCCGCACATGAGCGGCAACGCATACCCGGACCCGGCGTCCGGGATGTTTGCCACCGGCGCAATCTTGACCGCCCTGTTCCGTAAACGCAGGACAGGCAAAGGCCAGTTCATCTCGCTTGCGCAGTCGGAATCTGGTGTGGCGCTGACCGGGGAGGCGTCCCTGGGTTACCAGCTATCCGGCAACGTGCCAGAACGCATGGGCAACCGTCATTTGCGGAAGGCTCCCCACAACGCTTATCCGTGCAAGGGTGATGACAAATGGGTGGCGATCTCTGTCGGTTCCGAGGCCCAGTGGGCCGCTTTTTGCAATGTTCTGGGCGACCCGGGCTGGAGCGGAAACGAGCGCTTTGCAACCCTGGAGGACCGGCTTCACAACCAGGACGAACTGGACCGCCATATCGGTGAATGGACACGCGGGCAAGACGCTTATGACGTGATGCGCCGGATGCAGGACGCCGGGGTCGCTGCTGGCGTGGCCGTTAACGCTGAAGAGCTTATGAACGATCGGCACCTGAATGAGGCCGGGTTTTTCTGGGAGACCGAGCACCCGGAAGCGGGCACACACCGCCACGCAGGCCAGCCGATACGTCTATCGGAGTCGCCCGTTCGGAACTATCGTCCCGCGCCAACCCTGGGCCAGCATCACGGCTACGTGCTCGGCGAGCTACTGGGGCTGTCCGAGGACGAGATCAGCGATCTGGAGCAGACCGGGGTGATCGGCTACGAGCCGCTTGTGCGTGAACGCTAGGCCGGCTGAGTCGATGCGGTAGCGCGCAATGTCCGGGCTCGCGGCGTCGAAGGATCCCCGGTGCGCGGGGAGGCCGTCGTGTCATCCTCAGCGAAAACAACATGGAGCGCGACGTGGCGGTCGGCATCGACGTCGATGTTCAAAAATGGCTTCGAAACGACTGGAGGCCGACGACCCGGACCACCGCCAGAGCTCAACATGGAGGTAGAGATGACAGTGACCGCCCACTACGCCGCTCCCGACGCTTCGTCGGTTACGGGTGTTTCCGAGGAGTCGATCGAGGGGCTCCTACGCCAGGGGACAGGCGTGCTATGGGTTGATGTCGCCGGCGCGGAGCACATCCCGCTCCTTATCGACACATTCGGGTTTCATCCGCTCACATTGAAGGCCGTGGCAGAGCCGGGAACGCACCCGGCCAGATTGGAAGCATTTGACGGTTACTCCTGCCTGGTCGCCCATGGATTGGCTATCGACAGCCCGCTAAAGATTGTCGAAATCCTGGAAGTAACCATCTTTGTCGGGGCCCATTATGTGGT
>JADFRU010000264.1:0-3438 GCA_022561115.1 Chloroflexota bacterium
CATGCGGCGTATGAACGGCGGGCTCAAGATCCCGGGCCATCGCGCAGGAGACGCTCCGCACAGGTTGCGGCAGACATCGTTCTTCTCCGGTGTCGCGATAAACCCGTTCAAGCGACTCGAATCAGAGCTGATGCCCCAGTACTTCAAGCTGGCGCTCAAGGTCAGGACAGGGGCGCAGTGGGCGGTCACGCAGATCGGGTACAACTCCCTCAAGCTGCATGAACTACGGAAGTACACCCGCGCTAACGGCATCGATATCCCGCTAATAGGATCGGTGTTCATCCTGGGTGCGCCCTCCGCCCGGATGTTCCACCGGACCGGCATCCCGGGCGTTAGCGTCTCCGACGAACTTCTTGCGATCGCGGAGCGGCAAGCGCGCTCGGCGGACCGGGGCCGGGCGTTTTTCGAGGAGCTTGCAGCGAAACAGATCGCCATCCTGCGCGGTCTCGGTTACAGGGGCGTCTACCTGTCCGGCCGTCTCCCGCTCGCCCGCATCCGGCGGCTCCTGGAACTGGAAGCGACATTCAGCCCGGACGACTGGCGCGGCTTTGCGAGGGAGATCCAGTACCGGCAGCCGGGTGAGTTCAATTACTACGAGCGTGACCCGGATACCGGCCTGTGCTCTGATCGCGTGGACCGCGGTTACCTGGAATCAAAGTCCGTCCGCGGGCTTCGACGTTCCAGGGCGGCGGCGCCGCTTGCGTACAGGGCCGGCCGGCTTGCCCATCGCCTGGTATTCGACCGCGACGCTGCCGGTTTCGGCGCCGCCCGCTGGCTGTACGGGCGCGCCGATAAGCGGCATAAGGCCTCCAAATACCTGCATGTCCTCGAGCAGGCGGCCAAGATACCTATTTTCGGATGTCAGGACTGCGGCGACTGCTCCCTGCCGGACATCGCGTACCTGTGCCCGGAGTCGCAGTGCGTCAAGAACCAGCGCAACGGGCCCTGTGGCGGAACGCGGGACGGAATCTGCGAGATCGGCGATAAGCGGTGCATCTGGGTCAAGGCTTACGAGCGCACGAAGGCCTACGGTGAGGAAGAGAAGATGCTGGAGCGACCGGTTGTATTCAAAAATGGAGCGCTACGTGGCGTCTCGGCATGGGCGAACCATTTCCTGGACAGGGACCACAACGCGCCGCGTGGCGATCAAGAGTTGGCGGAAACATCACATGACTGAACGCCGGACAACCGCCGATTATTTCGATTGACGGCCATATAACGAAATGTTTTTATATTCCAACTTGTCGATGAGATCGGGCCACCCCGGCCCCGGAGAGTGATCGTGCCTCGCCACCTGAAATCCGCCGAAGACTTCATAACTATCGGCGAAAACATCCACACCACGCGGGTCTTTCTGCGTAACGGCCGACGCGTCCGAACGCTGGATGACGGCTCCGAGGGCGTGCCGTTCAAGGACGAGAACGGCAACGACCTGTTTCTTTCCATACCGGACAGCTTCAAGGAACAGCAGCCGTACCGGCTGAACCAGGTCAAGCACTTCATGATCGCCGTGTGGAAGGGCGTGAACGGTGACGCCGATGAACAGGCGGTGGGGACTGCATACATACACCGGGAGGTGAGACGGCAGACAAAAGCCGGGGCGACCTTCCTTGACCTGAACGTTGACGAGGTAAGCCCGTACCTCGATATCCAGAAACGGTCTATGGAGTGGCTGGTCCAGACCGTGGAGGCGGTATCCACCCTGCCGTCCAGCATCGATTCGTCCAACACCGAGATCATTGAATCCGGGCTCGCCGCTTACAAACGCGTGGCCGGCCGTCCCATGATCAACTCGGTCGCGCTTGAACGCGTTGATGTAATCAGCCTGGTGAAAGAGAACGATGCACACGTCATCGTCACGGCGGCCGGTGAGTCAGGAATGCCGGATGACGCACAGGACCGGATCGACAACATCAGTCAGATCATGGAGCACGTGCAGAAGGCCGGGATTCCGCTGAGTGATGTGTACGTTGACTGCCTGGCGTTCCCTATCGCGATTGCGTCCACGTATGGAAATGACTATCTGGACGCGGTCGCAGGGATCAGGGAAAAGTTCGGTCCTGACATCCATATAACGGGCGGCGTCAGCAACGTATCGTTCGGTCTGCCGAAACGCCGGCTTATCAACGACGTGTTTGTGCACCTCGCAATAGAGCGCGGCCTGGACAGCGGCATCATCGACCCGATACCGACATCCATCCAGAAAATCATGGACATTGACACTGATTCAGAACCGGTCCGCCTGGCGCTGGATATGCTGCTCGGCAATGACGACTACTGCGTGAAATTCATCCAGGCCTTCCGCGACGGCCGGCTGGATTAATGTTGTTCCCGGGCGGGTTGGCCGCACCGGTTACGCTTTGCCATTCTTCGCCCCGGGCTCAGAATCACAGGGCAGCGTATACAGTCCTGCAATAACCCTGATCCAAATTCGGAGGCATACCGTTGGCGCTTGTTCGCCTCATGTACTGGAAAGAGATCCCCGTCACCGTGCAGGCCAGCGAAGGCGGCGAGACTATTTCGCATCCGCTGGACGCCCGGTTCCAGGAAGCGGCCGACGCAGTGGCGATGTTCGACGGCAGCGCTGGAACGGACGAGTACCTTGACGCATGGGAGCTTAAGGACTACGGCGAGGTGGACGCGCCGCTCAAGGAAGCGGCTGCAGCGATCGCCATGCGCTTCAACAACGGCTTCCCGGAGGATTTCGTGGCACGCATCCGGGATCTTGATCGCGCCGGCGAACGAAACCCCACGCCGGGCGCTATTGATGACTGGCTGGAAGACTGATCGAAGTTTGAAAATCGCGCCGGCCTTGCCAAAGCCGAAGTAAACTGACCACAGCGGTGAAGTCGTGAACGCGTCCTTTTAGTATTTTTTTGAAGCCTTCCGGCAGACGCCCGCGGCGTATTGGAATCAAATGACAGCTACCACGACCGTGACACTTCTTGAGCGCCTTGAACGGGGCGATACCATCATCTCGGACGGCGCGACCGGGACCTACCTCCAGGAACACGGGCTGGAGCCCGGCGGTTGCCCGGAAGAGTTCAACGTGAGCCACCCCGACACCGTCCGGGACATGGCGAAGCGTTACTTCGATGCCGGGTCCGAGATGGTCCTCACCAACTCGTTCGGCGGCTCCAAGTTCATGACAAAGAAGTATGGTTTTGAAGACCAGGTCGCGGAGTTCAACCGCCTTGCCGCTGAGCACGCCCGTTCGGCCGCCCCTCCCGGAGGCTACGTGATCGGCTCGGTCGGCCCGACCGGCGAGTTCCTTGAGCCGCTCGGACCGGTGTCTGAAAAAGAGATGTACGACGCCTTCGCGGAGCAGATCACGGCGCTGGCCGAGGGCGGCGCAGACGGCGTCGTGATCGAAACGATGACGGCCATCGAGGAGGCGACCCTGGGCGTTCGAGCGGCCAAAGACAATACAGACCTGCT
>JADFRU010000265.1:0-3437 GCA_022561115.1 Chloroflexota bacterium
ACTGGAACGTGGCCACGCCGGCGGGTACACGCGCACAGAGGTGACGACGGTTGGGAAAAGCGTCGCCGACGATACGGTAAGGAACTCCATCCAGGCGATAGTTGTCGCCGCAGTCTTCATAATCCTGTTCCTGTTCTGGGCGTTCCGGGCGGTCTCATCTGCCTACCGTTACGGGCTCGCCGCGGTGATTGCGCTCGCCCACGATGTGATTCTGACCCTGGGCCTGTTCGTCATCCTCGGTCAGCTGATTAACGCAGAGGTCAACGCATCGTTCATCGTTGGCACGCTGACCGTGATCGGCTACTCGGTAAACGACACGATCGTCGTTTTTGACCGGATTCGTGAAAACGTTCAACTGGGCGGTGGACGAACGTTCAGGGCTGTGGTGAACCAGTCACTCAACGAGTCGCTGATGCGTTCACTCGCCACCAGCTTCACGACCGCCCTCGTAATCGTGGCCATGCTCCTGTTCGGTGGCGAGACACTGCGCGACTTCCTGTTTGTACTTCTCGCCGGCGTTGTGGTCGGGACCTACAGCTCGATCTTCATCGCCGCCCAGATACTTGTCTTCTGGGAGGAACGGGGCTTCTTCGGACGCCGCCGGCCGGCAGAGGCGAACTAGACGCCCTGTTCCCGGTAGCCTGAAGTCACTCCGGCGCGCGCTCCATACTCCGGGCGGACTCGCAGCGGCATAATGACCGGTGTCGCGACCTGCGACCGGCCATAGCTCGTGAGACGTACCCGCCTGTGGCGCGTCCCGGGCCGGGAGGAAACGGAATAATGCACATCGGCGCACACGTATCTGCGGCCGGCGGACTCCCGAAGGCCGTCGGCCGGGCTATCGACATTGGCGCCGAAGCGATGCAGATATTTGTCTCATCCCCGCGTGCATGGCGTTTCAAGGCGCCGGAGGACGCGCTGGTCGAGAAGTTCAGGGAGGCGTCCGAGGCCGCCGGTATGGGGCCGACGGTGTTTCACGGCATCTACCTGTGTGCGCTCGGCTCCCAGGATGAGGCGCTGGTCGAGCGCAGTATCGAATCGTTGACGAATCACCTGCAGACGGCGGAGCGTTGCGGCGCGCTGGGCGTCATCTTCCACCCGGCGAGTCACCGCGGGGCCGGATTTGAGGCCGTGCTGGACAGGTTTGTCGATGGCGTGAAGCGTGTACTGGACGCATCGCCCGGTGACGCCCTGCTGATGCTGGAGAACAGCGCCGGCGCGGGAGATCACATCGGCTCCAAGTTTTCCGAGCTGGGAGCCATCATCTCCGCCGTCGGCAGTGACCGGTTGCACGTCTGCCTTGATACCCAGCACGCCTGGGCGGCCGGCTACGAGTTGAACAAAGAGGACAAGCTTGACGAGATGCTCGCCGAGTTTGACCGGGAGATCGGCCTGGACCGCCTGAGCGCCATACATGCCAACGACTCGATGCGGCCGCTTGGCTCCGCCGTAGACCGGCACGACAACATTGGCGAAGGCGAGATCGGCGTGGAAGGCTTCAAGTTGATCATGTCCCGTCCCGCGCTGGCGGACGTGCCGATGTATCTGGAGGTCCCCGGGTTTGAAAAAGGCGGGCCGGACGCGAAGAATGTGGAACTTCTCAAGAAGGCCAGGGCGGACGCCGGTGTAGCTGGATGAACCCCTGGAGCGCAGCATAAAGATGCGTCCCATCTCCCTTGAAGCGTTTGAAGAGCTTGTTGCCGGGGCGCTTGAAGGACTGCCGGACGAGTTTCTTGACCGGTTGGACAACGTCGGTATTGTTGTCGCGGACCGGCCTACTCAGGAACAGCGCAGATACCACGGCCTCGGTCCCCGGGAGACGCTGCTCGGGCTTTATGAAGGGGTGGCGCTGACGGAACGAGAGAGCTACGGCATGGTGCTCCCGGATAAGATCACCATCTTCCAGAGGCCGCTGGAGGAGCTCTCTGAGGACGAGGAAGACCTTGTTTACCAGGTACAGGTCACGGTCGTGCACGAGATCGCACACCACTTTGGGATTGACGACGACCGGCTCCACGAACTCGGGTATTAGGACGACACTAAACGTAGACTGCGGGCTCTTTGACTTCGATCTTCATCATGGTGTTTGACGGTCTTCAGCCGTTACAGATCACCCCGGAGCTGATGCCGCGCCTGGCCGCTTTCGCCGACACCGGCGTGCGCTTTCAGAGCCACCACCCGGTGTTCCCGACGGTCACGCGCATCAATGCGGCGACCATGGTCACGGGCCGGTACCCGTGAGGCCACGGCCTTGCGGGGAACCTGATGGTGATGCGTGAGCTGGACCCGGCCGAGCCTTTCGCCGTGCTTGAACACGGTCTTCGCCGCCTGTCCGAACGTAGCGGCGGGCGCGTTCTACTGTCGCCTACGCTGGCGGAATTGCTGACGCTATACGGGAAGCAGTACGTGGCGGTCGGGGTGGGGACCACCGGCAACGCGTTCGTCCACAACCCTCACCCTGCACACTCAAACGGAGCAACAATCCACCCGGAGTTCTGTCTGCCGGATGAACTGCATCCGGAGATTCTCAGGCGTTTCGGTGACTGGCCGGACGAGGAGTATCCGAACGCGCCCCGGGTGCAGCATGCCGGGCGCATTCTCACCGAGTACGTCATGTCCGAGCGGCAGCCGGACGTTGCGCTGCTATGGTCATCGGAGCCGGACAAGTCTCAGCACCGGGATGGCGTCAACTCTGAGCTGGGCAAACAGGCGCTGTCGGTCGCCGACACCGAGTTTGGCCGAATTCTGGACTGGCTGGAAGAAACCGGACGACTCGCTGAGACGGACGTTCTGGTCCTCTCGGACCACGGTTACTCGACCATCACCGAGGTGATCCCGGTGGAGGCGATGGTCCGCGACGCCGGGTTCCCTGCCACGGGCGAGGGCGGCGTGATCGTCGCCCCCAACGGAAGCTCGGTGATCTTCTACACGAACCCGCCCGGGGGGGACACGGCGGACCGCCTCGCCGCCTGGCTTATGACGCAGCCGTGGTGCGGTGCGCTCCTGTCATCTGAAGCCGCCGGCGATATCGAGGGAACGCTTCCGCTGGAGCTGTCTGGCGGTGACGGTGAGCGTGCGCCCGACCTTGCGATGTCCTTCGCATGGAACCATGACGTGAACGAGCAGGGCGTGGCCGGCCATGTTTTCTCGTCCGGCGGCGCGCCCGGCGCCGGACAGCACGGCTCGATGAGTCCACACGAGATGCGCAATACGTTGATCGCAGGCGGGCCGAGCTTTAAATCCGGCCTGGTGACCGGGGCGCCGTCCGGAAACGTTGACCTCGCTCCAACAATCCTCGCACTACTCGGCTTGCCGGGCGGCGAGATGATGGACGGGCGCGTCCTGATCGAGGCGCTGGCTGGGGGGCCGGAGCCGTCCGAACTGGCGGTGATGTCCGAGCATCATTCAGTGCATCGCGCCGTGTCGGGCGGCACCTA
>JADFRU010000266.1:0-3434 GCA_022561115.1 Chloroflexota bacterium
GTGAGCGGCTCCAGCAGCGAGCGCAGGCGCCTGCCCATCTCAGGGTCGCCACCGTTATGGCGGGCGACGGCGTTGTAGATCTCAAGAAAGCGATCGGTTTCCGGGCTGCGCGGCCAGAAAGCGGCGGTGCCCCAGTCGACCTCGGTCACGCCGATCACGCCTCCCGGTGTCAGGACCCGGAACGCCTCGCGCATGGCGTGGAACGGGTCCGAAAGGTGCTGCAAAACCTGGTGCATATGCGCTGCGTCAAACGAACCGTCCGCAAACGGGAGGTTGTAGGCGTCAGCAACCTGGTAGTGGAGGTTAGAGAGACCGGCAGTGTCGGCGTCCGAACGCGCTCGCTCGATAGTCGCTTCAGAAGTGTCTACACCGATCGTCCTGCCCGGCGCGATCGCCCGCGCCAGACCGATCGTGATGCTACCCGGACCGCACCCGATGTCGATCAGCGACATGCCGGGCCGGAGATGTGGCAGCAGGTATGCGGAGTTCTTTTCTGCGCTACGCCTGGCGTGTTCATCCACCACAACAGGTTGGTGGCCGTGCATGTAGCTCTCGCGATTGTTCTCCGCAGCGCCCGTCATCCGATTCCGATCTTCCGAACTGATGGTTACTACCGGCAGATTACCGGCGCTGCGGCGCAAATCCGCAACGAAATGTTAACCACAGGAGGGGCTGGATGGTGTACAAAGGAGGGTTGGTTGTAAAAAATTTCACGTACTAGCGGTTTGTTAATGCAAGAGCTCCTGCGTCCGGCCAGGCTTCGGACGGAAATCCTGGCCGGTCTAACTGTCTCCCTGGCTCTCGTCCCGGAGGCGGTGGCCTTCGCTTTCGTAGCGGGAGTCGATCCACTCGTCGGCATGTACGCCGCCTTCATCGTCGGGTTCGTCACGTCCGTCACGGGCGGGCGTCCCGGAATGATCTCGGGCGCTACGGGCGCGCTTGCCGTGGTGATGGTCACGCTGGTAAAAGACAACGGCGTTGAGTATCTGTTCATGACCGTGATTCTCATGGGAATCATCCAGATGAGCGTCGGCGCGCTGAAACTCGGCAACTTGATCCGAATGGTGCCCTACCCGGTGATGCTGGGGTTTGTTAACGGGCTGGCTATCGTGATCTTTCTCGCGCAACTGGAGAGTTTCAAGACTGAAGACGCCGGCGGAATCAAGTCGTGGCTGCCCGGCGCCGATATGGCGGTCATGCTCGGGCTGGTGGCCGTGACGATGGCGGTGATCTACCTGCTGCCCCGGCTTACCAGGCGCTTCCCGGCCGCGCTCGCGGGGATCGTCATCGTCTCGGCGCTGGTGATCTTCGGGGGCATCAACACACCCACCGTCGGCGACCTGTCGAGCATATCCGGCGGGCTTCCGTCATTCGGCGTGCCGGACGTGCCGTTCAGCTTCGAGACTCTCAGGATCATCCTGCCGTTCGCGTTGATCCTTGCCGGGATAGGGCTGATCGAGTCACTGCTCACACTTACGCTGATCGACGGGATAACGGAAACGAAGGGTCAGAAGAACCGTGAGTGCGTGTCACAGGGCGCTGCGAACATATTGACGGGGTTCTTCGGCGGCATGGGCGGATGCGCCATGATCGGCCAGAGCATGATCAACATCAAATCCGGGGCGCGTTGGCGGATGTCCGGCATTGTGGCCTCACTTTTGCTGTTGATCTACATCCTGTTTGCGTCGTCGCTTATCGAACGTATTCCGATCGCTGCCCTGGTTGGCGTGATGTTCGTGGTCGTGATCGCCACCTTCTCGTGGTCCAGCCTGAGGATCATCCGAAAAGTACCTGTCTCGGATGCGTTGATCATGATTCTCGTGTCTGCGGTCACGGTCGCTACGGACCTTGCGATAGCGGTTGTCGTGGGGGTGATCGTCTCAGCACTGGTTTTCGCGTGGAATACCGCCCGGTCCATCTACGTCGAGTCGGACGATGAGGGCGACCCTCCCCGGCGCATCTACACGCTGCACGGGCAGCTCTTCTTCGCTTCAATCAGTTCGTTCAGGGACCTGTTTAACCCGGCCACCGACCCCGAGGAAGTGGTGATCGATTTCCGCCACTCACGGGTCTGGGATCACTCAGGCATGGAAGCGATTATGGAACTGGCGCAGCGCTACGACCGCGCGGGCAGGCGGCTGCACCTCCTGCACCTGAGCCAGAACTGCCAGCGCATTCTCGAAAAAGCAAATGTGATCGTTGAGTCAGACCCCGAGGTTGATCCCTCCTACAGGGTCACGGTCTCTGGACTGGGCGGTTCCGGCGAAGGGCATTAGGGGCTGGACGCCCCCCCCTCCCGGCCGGTTGCTCTTCGGACGGACGGCATGCGCCACCGTTGCAGCACGCTCGGCCCACGTTCGACGGGCTCACTAAATGCTTCGAGAGCCCCAGGGCGCTTATCGTCAACGAGAACGCCTCTCCACAGGCCGAGCGCGGGCCGGGTGCGCGTGCTGAGCCCGTCGAAGTACCCCCGTCGGAGTACCCGGAAGGGCCGGGGTTCCAACGAGAACGGGGTGTTCTTGGCATGAGGTCCTGTTGGTGAAGGTCCCTCGGCTTCGCTCGGGATGACTGATCGTTGATTCGCACAGGCACGCGCCGTCAGGGCCGGTAAGCGGCGATTTGTCATCCCGGGCATACATGCCCATTCCCAGAGCCCGCGTGCGAAGAGTCTCCCGGCCCGCACTCCGCCGCGTCTGCTCCAAACGCAATCTGGGCGACCGGAAGGCGCGCCGTCGGTAGTAGTGCGAGAGTGACGGCGCCACTCTGATCAGCGGGGACGATCGGTCCGGGAGTGCCCACCCGCGGCGTAATGCTCAGGGCCGGGTTGAGGAACGTGCGGCCCTTCACCGGTGGCCGAGCGCCATGCTTCAAGCCTGGCCCGCATTTCTTGAATCACCGTTGTGTTCGCCGGGTGACGTGCCACGTTGGTGAGTTCCGCCGGGTCCGCCGCGAGGTCGTACAGCTCGTCGCGTTCTTCGGGCGGCGCCATCGGATCGTGGACGTACTTCCAGCGTTGCGTGCGGACCATGCGACGGTCGCCCTCCGCCTCCCTCCACTGCAGGCAGGCGATCAGCGTTTCGTACCCGTACGGCTCCGGCATCGCTTCCAGGTCCGTCATGGTGAACGGCGGACCGCCCGCTCCGTACTCGGAAAACGCGGCCTCGCGCGGTTCGGCGTCGGTGACGGTCGGCAGCGGCTCGCCGTGAAACTCTGGCGGCGCTTCGATGCCCTGAAGTTGCAGCAGCGTCGGCACGATGTCGATTGTGCTGACCATGCTGTCGTCTTTGACGCCCTGCGGCACATGGCCGGGCCATGACACGATGAGCGGCACGCGGACCAGGCAATCGTAAAACACGCCGCCCTTCACCATCATGTTGTGCTCGCCCATGAAGTCACCGTGGTCTGCCGTGAACACGACGATCGTGTTGTCACGG
>JADFRU010000267.1:0-3420 GCA_022561115.1 Chloroflexota bacterium
AGGGCGCTGACTAATTGGTTGGAACACTTGACCGCCGCCGTCGGCGTTTTTCCCCCTCTCCCCGCCGCGGGAGAGGGCCGGGGTGAGGGGGGCTTCCCCCGCGAGAGAAGGACAATGCGCCGGTGCGCTATCGTGGAATCAGACCGGTCTCCACAAATACCCCTACGTATCGCGCAGGAAAACCACGTCCTGTGCGAACGCCTCCGGTTTACCGACCAGGTCAAGTTGTCCCCGGCCCTTCACCGCCTGTTTCGTTCCGTCATGCTTTGGCTCCGTGTACCGGTGGAACCACTCCTGTAACTGCCCGCGCATCGTCGCTATCGAATCAGCGAACGCCGGGTTATCGATCTCGTTCACGGTTTCATCAGGGTCGTTCAAGAGGTCGTACAACTCGTACGGTCCGTCCGGGTACCGATGGACATACTTCAACGAATCCGTGCGGATCATTCGAGTTGGTCCGTACTCATCAAGCACCACCACCGGCCTGTCCGCGCCCATCGACCTGCCGCCCAGGATCGGAACGAAACTACTCCCGGGACGCTTGCCGTCCCCGGGCAGCGAATCCGACAGGCCCACGTACTCCAGCAGCGTCGGCATGAAATCGTAGTGACTTAGCAGGTTCGATTCCACCACGCCTTCCGGCACATGACCGGGCCTCGATATCAGTGTCGGCACCTTTACCGCCGTGTCGTACATATTTGGCGGGTAAGTCCCGTTCCCCTTGCCCCAGATGCCGTGGTGGCCCATGTTCATCCCGTTGTCGGCGGTGAACACGATCAGCGTGTTCTCCCGCAAATCGTGTTCCTCCAGCCAGTCGATAAGCCGGCCGATATTGGCGTCCATCCCCGTGATCGCGGCGAAGTACCCGCTGAGCAACCGCCTTCGTTCCTCCGCCGTGGATCCGACACTCCCGGAGGAGCCCTCTTTTGCCAGGTGGTCGGGGTGAATTGGGTCCCACCGCACTGACTCAAAAGCGCAGTTCTGGAAATAGTCGTCGTACAGCTCGGCCGGGTGCTGTTCCGGTCCCCAGGGAGCGTGGGGGGCCGTGTAATGAACGTTGAGCGAGAACGGATTCCCGGAATCAAGCCCGGACTCCATGAACCCGATGGCGTTGTCCGTGATGACATCGCTAAAGTAGCCATCGGCCGTGTACAACTCGCCATCCTGAAACATGGGGGCGTTGTAGTAGTTGCCGGAGCCGGTGGCGTGTACGTTCCAGTACTCGAACCCCGTCTGGGGCGTTGCGGAATCGCCCAGGTGCCACTTCCCGCTCAGCCCGCAGGTATAGCCGTTGGCGGCGAGGATTTCTGTGTAGGTCGTTCGGCCTTCGAGATACTGGACCGTCTTCCCATCCCCCGGCAGGTCTACCGAGTTCCCGGCCCTCAGGAAATCCTGCACCCCGTGTTGCGACGGCATCTGGCCTGTCAGGATCGTGGCCCTTGCAGGCGAGCAAACGGGTGAAGCGCAGAAGAAGTTTTCAAACCGGATTCCGGTCGCCGCCAGCCGATCGAGGTTCGGCGTGCGCAGTTCCGGCGTCCCGGCGCAGTTCATCGCCCACGGACCCTGATCGTCGCTCAGGATGAACAGGATGTTGGGTCGGCTGGGGTCGGTGCTGGCCACGGTCACTCCTGCCGGAATTCGGGCGGAATCGTGCGGGATTGGTTGCGAACGAGGATTCTAGCCGTTCACCGGTAGTGTGCGCCCGGATTCTTTACGACTGGACTCCGCATCAGCGCGTTGACACCCAACCCGGCCCTTCGAGAGCGCCGGGGCGCGGCCGGTTGCACCCGGCGAACCGCGCCCCTCCTTGCTTGCTGCCTCGGCAGGGCCGGGTGACGGGGCCTTCAGGGTATCCGGAAGGTTGCTGCGCGAACGCGCTCTTGACCATCACCTGCGCATCCTAGCCTCCATCGATTGAACAGAACCGCGCCGTGCCTCACGAGGACATCGCGCCGGTTGAAACCGCACACTTAGCGGTTATGGCCGACAGAGCCGGGGGACAGGGACTTACGTGACTCCGTCTCCTGACGCGCCCGTCGCCGTTCGGCTTCCGCACGTCCTGCGGCAGGGCCAGTTCCTCCGGTTTGTCTCTGCCACGTTGTCGTGGAGCACGGGCCACATGCTGGTCATCATGTCGAACAGCTTCCTTGTGTACGACATGACCGGTTCCGGCCTCTGGCTGGCCGCGCTGGGCGCTGCGATCGCCGTCCCGCAGTTCATCTTCGCCGGGGTGGGCGGCGTGCTTGCGGACCGTGTCCCGCGCAAAATCATGCTCGTCTCCGGCGCGTCTATCGGCGCGCTGACCATGTCCGTACTGGCCGCCCTCGCCTTTGCCGATGCGCTGGAGCCGTGGCACATCATCGCCTCGGGCGTCGCGTTCGGCGCAGCGCTCGGCAACGACTGGACCGCGCGCCAGGCCTTCATCACCAACATCGTCGATCGGCGTCAGCTCGTCCATGCCGTCTCGTTCGATCAGACCGCGTTCCACATCTCCCGCGTCACCGCCCCGATCATGGGAGGCCTGCTACTTGCGACCGCCGGTGCAGAGGGCGCATTCGTGCTCGGGGCGATCGTGTTCATCATCTCCGCGTTGTTGCTGCTGTCGCTCCATCCGGTCCAGCACATTGAGGAACGGCACCCGCCGATCTGGGAAGGCATCTCGGACGCTCTTGAGAAGCTCCGGGCGGATCGTGTGGTGGTGATCGTCATGGTGTTCACGGCCGTCAACGCCGTGTTCCTCGGCGGGTTCGTCTACCTGGCCCCGGTGTTCGCCGCGGACGTGCTTGGCGGAGGATCTGTTGAGCAGGGCGCAATCCTCACCGGGACGGGCATCGGCGCGGTGGCCGGGGCGTTGTGGCTTGGCGGGCCCGGTAACGTGCGCCGGGCCGGCCTCTGGATGCTGGCCACGAACGCCATAACGGTGGTGGCGATCGGCGGGTTCAGCCTGTCAACGATGCTCACCGCATCCATCGTGTTCGCTACCGTCGCAGGCACCGTCAACGCCATCCACATCACGCTGGGCACGGTGGCTATCCAGACACGGGTCGATGACGAAATGCGTGGGCGGATCTTCGGTGTCTACGAGATGGCATGGGGTTTCTTCCCGGCGGGAGGACTCGTGTTCGGCGCGCTCGTCGCAGCTATCGGACCGGAGTCAGCGATGATGGTCGGCGTGATCGGGACCGGGATCGTCACGGCGATCATCTGGCTGGTCAGCCCGACGTTCCGGGCGTACCGGATGGGCCGGTGATCCGCCGGGAATAGCGCCGTATGCCTGAACGGCGTTTCGATCAGCGATACCACGCGCCGCTGATTCAGAGCGATTGGACCCCGTCAGGGAAGAGACGTAAGACATCCCCCTCCTCATTATTCAGGCGGTGGTTCGGGGGTGGTTACAGACCGCGACAACGCGCGACAACG
>JADFRU010000268.1:0-3409 GCA_022561115.1 Chloroflexota bacterium
CCCACAGCGCACCGCCGCATCACTCCGCGCGCGGGCGCCTTTGCCGTATTCGTATCGGCGCTGTGGGCCGGCAACCCGATCGCCATCAAGGCCGGCCTGGATTACGCGCCGCCTCTGCGCCTTGGCTGGTACCGGTTTGTCGCCGGCGCGGTAGTAATTCTGGCGTGGGCGATCTACACCCGTGCGGACCTGCGCGTGCGCCGGAGCGAGCTCGGCGTGCTGGCGGTGATCGGCATCCTGTTCTCCGTCCAGCTCGTGTTCATGAACCTGGGGCTGAAGTACACGACGGCCGGGCACGGAGCGGTGCTCTCCGTCACGTACCCGATCTGGATCGCGGTCCTGGCGCATTTCTTCATCGCCGGTGATCGTATGGCGCCGTCCCGGTTTGCCGGGATCATGGTGGCGTACGTCGGGGTGGTGGTCGTCTCGCTCGACGGCCTGGGCGGAGAGTCGTCCGGGGAGGTTTTACTGGGCGACATCCTGTCGATCATCGGGGGCTTCCTGCTGGGCGCCCGGCTGGTGTTTAACGCCCGGCTTGCCGGCCGGATCGATCCGAACAAGATCCTGCTCACGCAGGCGGTGATCGGCACCGCCGTATTCATCCCCGCCGGGCTGATCTTTGAATCTGAGCCGTGGATCATGAACCGGGAGCTGGCGCTTTCGATCTTTTACCAGGGCGCGGTGATCGCCGGGTTTGGCTTCATCGCCAACCTGTGGCTTATCCAGCGCTACCTGCCGTCACAGGTAGGCGTGCTGAACCTGAGCCAGCCAATCTTCGGGATCATCCTGGCCTGGTTGATACTGGACGAGCCGCTCACGAAGCTGCTGTTCCTGGGGGCGGGGCTTGTCGCGCTCGGCGCAGGGTTCGCACAGCGGAGAAAGGGGCGCGAGCAAGATTCCACAGGCACCCCGTCCGGGACTCTGTCCGGCCCGGCGACGGCGGGAGATTGACACCGGGATTCCCGCTCATTTCCGGATACACGCGCTCCGAACTTATAATCGGCCAATCCCGAAACGTATTTATCGCTGACAAAATAGCTCTGAAGATCGAAAGGAAACGCCCGTGACGGTCACCCTGAACCGGCGCGCTGTCGATACCGTCGACTCACGTCTCTGGCACCACCTCGCGCTCGGCGTCCACCCCGCCTGCGCCATCGCTGCGTACAAAGATGGCGAGCTCGTGCTCGATATGTACGGCGGAGAGATCAACTCTGGAGACGGCTCCAAGGTCGCAGCGGACACCCTGTACAGCGTCTGGTCTTGTGGCAAGCCGATGGCCGCCGCATGCCTCTGGGTGCTCAAGGAACGCGGCAAGGTGGACTGGGATGACCGCGTCGGCGATATCTGGCCGGGCTACGGGATCAACGGCAAGGAAGCCACGACGGTCCGCCACGTCCTCACACACCAGGCGGGGGTCCCGACAACGCCCGCAGCGGTTATGGATATGACGCGCTCCGGCAAGGCGGAATGGGACACGGTTGTGGCGGCGATGGAGTCCGCCGAAGCCGAGTTTGAACCCGGCTCGGCGATCGAGTACCACAGCTCCACGTTCGGATTCCTCGTAGCGGAGCTTGTGCAGCGAATCTCCGGCCAGCCCTTCGAGACGTTCTTCCAGGCGGAAGTCGCCGGGCCACTCGGGCTGACCGATACCACCTACGCACTCGACGCCGAAAGGATGCCGAGGCTGGCGCGCCTTGAAGCGATGCCGAACTTCCCGGACGCCGGACTCGCCAGGCTCGGCAACTCCGAGCTGTTCAAGTTCAACCCGTCCCCGGGCGGCAACGGCACGTCGACAGCCCGTGACCTGGCACGCTTTTACAGTGTCCTGGTCAATGGCGGTGAGGTGGACGGCAAACAGTGGTTAAGCCCGGAGACGATCTCCGATGTGACAGCGTGTCACGCCGAGGGTATCGAGCGCGGTTCGGGCAATCTACACAGGCGTGGACTGGGCGTCCAGCTTGCGACCGAAGGCCTGAACCGTTACGGGGACAACCCGAGTCCCCGCGTATTCGGACACGGCGGAGTCGGCACCTGCATCAGCTGGGGCGATCCTGACCTGAAGGCCGGTGTCGCTATCCTGACCACCGGGATGCAGCCGAATGAGGTTAACGATCCCAGGTTGCAGACCTTCTCCCAGCTGGTCAGGGACGCGCTGACGGGGTGACCTCCAACCGGGAATCACCGAACTCAAGGCCTCGTGGGGCGTACCCGGGCGCCGAGTGGGAGCGCGGAGACACCGAGGCGCTGGGGTTTGATCCGGTGCGCCTGGCCGATCTGGGCGACTGGCAGGCCGGTCAGGCCGGAGATTCCCCGTACCGGCTGCTTATCGTCCGCTACGGCAGGATCGCGGCCGAGTGGCACGGCGGCGGGATGGGGCCGGACGACCTGCAGGGACAGGCGTCCGCGTCCAAGTCCACCTACTCCACGGTGCTGGGGATCGCCATCGCGGAGGGTGTGATCGGCTCCGCCGATGACCCTGTGGCCGACTACTACCCGGAGTTCCTGGACGTATCGCCGGAAGAGGGGCCGAAGGAGAACCGGTACGCCTTCCCGGAAAACGCCGGGATCACTTTCCGGCAATTGATAGCCAACATGTCCGGTTACATGAAACCGGGCGAGACGCCGGGAACGGTTTTCAATTACCAGACGTTCGGCATGAATGTCGTGACCCACGCCCTCGCAGCCCGGTACTCGCTTTACCGGTCCGGCGACCCGGAGCGCGGCGCCGGTTTCGGCAGGCTCGTCGAGTGGAAGGTGCGCAACCTGATCGGCGGGTCGTGGAAATGGGTGTACTCAAACTTTGACCTGCACCCTCGTGCGAAGCTCGGCGTCTACGGTTACGCCACGTCGTTCCAGATGACGGCGCGCGACATGGCCCGGCTCGGATTGCTGTGGTTGAACGACGGGGATTGGAACGGGACGCAGGTCGTGCCCGCCGGGTGGTTGCGGCAGGCGACGCGCGTTTCCGACATGCTGCTGCAGCATGAGCCTCGTGAGATGTGGCGGTACGGGCTCGGTTTCTGGTGCAACGACCAGGGGGTGCTCTGGCCGAACCTGCCGCGGGACTCGTTCGCCGCTGTCGGCGCCGGGAAACAGTCCATATGGGTGGACCGGGAGCATGACCTGATCGTCGTCCAGAGCCCCGGTACGTTCGACGGCTCGTTCAGCCCGGCTGCGTGCGGCGAGGTGTCTGAGCGTGTGCTATCAACGCTCGCCTGAACCCGATCCGCCCCGAATCATCCCGGGGATCGCAACGTATCAGTGACCGGCGTGACCGGGAACGTGACTAACATCGCGTGATAACTCAGCGCCGGATGACCGAATGCTCCCAGCACGGAACCCCGAGGGTTCGATTCCTGACCGGTAGTTGGGCGAAATCCGGTGTACACGACGCCCCCATGATCTCCGT
>JADFRU010000269.1:0-3400 GCA_022561115.1 Chloroflexota bacterium
ATGGCACATGACGGTGTGAGGTTTACCGACTGGTATTCCAACAGCCCCGTGTGCAGCCCGTCCCGCGCCGCCCTGCTCTCAGGCCGTTACCCGGGGAACGCCGGTGTGCGGTCAATCCTGCGTGGGCACCGCACCGCACCCGGGCTTCCCCAGTCCACGCCGACCCTCGCCACCATGCTTGGCGCGTCCGGCTATCAGACCGCATTGACCGGGAAGTGGCACCTCGGGCTGGCGGAGGAGTCTCGGCCCAACAATCATGGCTTTGACCGGACGTTCGGGTTTTATGCCGGATGCATCGACTACTACTCGCACATCTTCTACTGGGGAGCCAATCGGCCAGGGCCGAGCCTGAACCCGACGCACGACCTCTGGGAGAACGACGAAGAAATCTGGTTGAACGGTGAGTACTTCACAGAGCTCATCGCCGACCGCGCGGTCGAATATCTGAGGGAGATGAGCGCCACGGGCGCACCGTTCTTCCTGTATGTGCCGTTCAACGCCCCCCATTACCCGATGCACGCGCCACAGGAATACATGGACCGGTTTCCCGATCTGCCGTGGGATCGCCGGGTGATGGCGGCGATGATCAGCGCGGTCGATGACGGTGTCGGCAAGATCATGAATGAGCTTGAAAGGCTGGGACTCGCCGGTAACACGCTATCGATCTTTACGTCCGACAACGGGCCGTCGCGCGAATCACGCAACTGGCTTGACGGCAGTCAGGACGCTTACTACGGCGGCACGTCCGGGCTGCTCAAGGGTCATAAGTTCAGCCTGTTTGAAGGCGGCGTCCGGGTCCCGGCGATCATGCACTGGCCGGGCCGGATAACGGGCGGCGTGGTGAGCTCAGAGCCATGTGTGTCTATGGATATCGTGCCAACGGTGCTCGACGCGGCCGGGATCGATGCAAGCGAGTTTGAACTGGACGGCGTCAGCCTGCTCGGGCATGTCACCGATAACACGGGGCTCCCGGAGCGGGCTATCTTCTGGGAGATGGACGGTCAGACCGCGGTCCGGCGCGGCAAGTGGAAGCTGGTGCTAAACGGCCAGCTCGTGGAACACGAGGACCCGATAGCGGAGGTCCATCTCTCGAATCTCGATGCAGACCCCGGTGAGTCCACGAATCTCGCTGACGACGAGCCGGAGGTCACCGCGGAGTTGAAGCGCCTGGCCGAGGAGTGGCGGGAAGGCATCGAGAGGCGATGGGCCACAGAGTATTCATCGACCGATTACGAATACGTGGCTCACGGCATGGTCTGAAACGGGCGCGCCAGACGTAATAAACACCCGGACAGACCGTCGAGATTTTCTGCGGCGCGTCTACGCAGCGACGCGGTAGCCTGTCGATCGCGGGGAACACCGCTCTCGAAGTTGGGATCCCCCCACCCCTGAGAGACGGTCATAATATTTTGCCGGGTGGGCAGAACCCTGTTAATGGAAAATGAACTTCACGGTCGGATAACGACGAACATTCCGCCGCATCTGCGCGGCCGTTCACCGGCCTGAGGTGATCCGGACGCCTCGTCCCGACCAACTTCTCGTGCGGCCGATAGCAAAGTGGGGGCCTTCGTATCCCAACTGCGACGGTGGCCTTAAGCCAGTGGTGGCAGTCCGTGGACGGTCTCCACCGGGGCGTCGCCTAAGCCAGGGTCATCTCCACCAGGTCCGGGGATACCGTCAACTCGGCGCCGGTGTTCGCCTGCACAGACTCGACGCCCCAGCCCGGCGCGTACTCAATCAGCAGCAAGCCACCGCCGTCCGGCAGCACTTCGATAACGGCGATATCTGTGACGATCAACCCGACGCAGCCTCGGCCGGTCAGCGGATACGTGCAATCCTGGACGATCTTCGGCTCACCTGTCCGGGGGTTGTGCTCCATCGCCACGATCACCCGCTTCGCACCGACAGCCAGGTCCATCGCCCCACCGACATTGCCGACACCGCGCGCTGGCAGGAACCAGTTCGCCAGATCACCGGTCGCCGACACCTGGAGCGCTCCCAGCACGGTGACGTCGATATGTCCGCCGCGGATCATTGCGAACGCCTCGGCGGAGTCAAAGTAGGCCATTCCCGGAACCGGGCTCAAAAACTGCCCACCTGCGTTGATAAGGTCCACGTCGCCTTCGCCGTCGTCCGCCAGCGGGCCGCAGTTAAGCAGGCCGCTTTCCGAGTGGTAGATCAACTGAACGCCGGGCGGCACAAAGTCTGAACACAGTGTCGGAATGCCGATGCCCAGGTTCACCACTTCACCGTCGCCGAACTCACGTGCGACGCGCATGGCGATCACTTCCCGGCCGAGCCGCGGCGCGGGGTCAATCATGTGAGACCGCCGATCTTGCGAAGGCTGCGGCTCTCCCCCTCACCCCAACCCTCTCCCGCGGCGGGGAGAGGGGGCAAAGTTGGACGGCCCCGGCTCTGGCGGGGCAAAGTTGGACGGCCCCGGCTCTGGCCCGGAAGCGTCCAATTCAGGCGGCAGGTTACAAGGTTCACGGCAACGCCACCCCTGACTCAGACCCCGGCGGACGCATCACTATCCGTTGGACGTAGACGGAGGGCGTGTCCACGCGCTCGGGATCGATTCCTCCGGGCGCAACTATCTCGTCCACCTCGGCTATCGTCACCCTGCCCGCAGCGGCCATGCCCGGGTTGAACGTCCGTGAGGTCCCGGCGTATGCCAGGTTGCCCAGCGTGTCCGCCGTCTTCGCCCTGACCAGTGCGTAGTCCGCGTACAACGCGTGCTCCAGGACATATTCACGGCCATCAAACTTACGCGTCTCCTTGCCTTCGGCCAGCATCGTGCCCGCGCCTGTCGGCGTGTAGAACGCGGCGATGCCGGCTCCGGCAGCGCGCATCCGCTCCGCCAGCGTGCCCTGCGGCACAAGCTCCAGGTCAATCTCCCCGGCGCGGTAAGCCTCCTCGAAAGCGTTCGGACGTGAGACGGAGCCGGAGACCGGAAAAGAAGCGATCACCTTTGAGACCTGGCCGTTTTCGATCAGCACCGCATGATCTATCGGTTCCACACCGTCCGGCCAGCCGAACCCGGTCGGCGCGGCGATTCCGGCTGTATTTCCGATGATGGTCAGGTTCCGGACACCGAGGTCACGCAACGCCAGCATCAGGAGATGCGGCATCCCGCCGGCGCCGCCAAACCCGCCGATCATCACCACCGAGCCGTCCGAAATATCGGACACGGCCTCGGTGAAACTGTTAACTGTCTTGTCGATCGGCATGGTGGCGGAATTGTAGTTTGCGCAGGGGAAGCACGCTCACCGGGTCAATCTGCTCGACCAGTTCCACGGCGAACCCGGAAATCATTGCAGCGCGGCTACCAGAGGGTCATAGAGTCCAGGAACAATTGACGGAGGCTGGAGGCGTCGACCGGGCGCGGGGACAGCTTCGT
>JADFRU010000270.1:0-3392 GCA_022561115.1 Chloroflexota bacterium
TCATCCCCGCCTGGGAACAGGGTGCAATGCGTGCGGCGCCACAGGACGAGAAAGCGGCGACGCTGACATGCCTGATCGAGAAGGCCGATGGCGAGTTGGACTTCGGAGGCAAGGCTATCGACCTTGCCCGGGCGGTCCGGGCCTACGATCCCTGGCCGGGGACGTTCACGCGGTGGAGAGGTAAATTGCTGAAGGTTCTTGAAGCGACCGCCGTATCCACGGACCCGGCCGAACCCGGCGCTCCGGGCACGGTTACGGTTTCCGATGGCCGGATCATGATCGCGACCGGAGAGGGTGTGCTGGAGGTAAAACGGCTTCAACTTGAAGGCCGGGGCGGTGTAACAGCAGCCGAGTTTCTGCGTGGCTACCCGGCTATAGATGGCGCTCGCTTTCCCGACTGAACCGGATACTCGCCGCGGCAGGCCTACCGGCGCCCGTACGGGCCCGGCGTTACGGGTCTTGAAAGAGTCCATGAAACTTTCGCGTTACTAATGAGGTGTTGAGCAAGTGCGTTCCTCGATCACGACCGGCGGCAACCTGGAAACCGTTCTCGGCTCTGTGACACTCGCCGGTGTCGGTGATCGGCTGTTTTCATCCGGGTTGATCCCCTCACAGCGCGGTAGCGCTGACTCGGAAGCCCGGCAGGTGTACAAGGCGGCCGCCGACATGTTGCACAGGGCGGGTTCATCCCTCGCCGACGTGGTTCGGGTGCGCGCCTGGTTTGCGGACGCAGACGGGGCCAATGCGATCCGGGTGACGCATGCGGTGCTGTTCGATGACCCGGGACCTGCTTTAAGCGTTATCGGGGCGTTGAACCTGCCGAACGGCGCAAAGGTGATGCTGGAGATTGAAGCCGTGCGCGGGTCCGGGCCTGAACTCCAGCGCTTCCGGCAGGTGGACGGGCAGGGCTGGTGCCATGCCGTCCGGGTTGGCGGCGAGGTCTGGGTATCCGGTCTGACGGCGGCGAATACCGAAGGGTCGCCGGGCTCGGACGGTGGCGCGGAGCGCGGGTACGCCACGACGGTAACCGGTGTTCTGAACGCTATATCCAGCTCCCTGGTCGGATCGGGCGTGGAGCCGTCTGACGTGGTCGCCACGCGGCATTTCATGGCCCGGGATGTTCACGGATGGGCGTTTCCTCCAACGATGCTGGAGTTCATGGGACGGAGCACGCCAACCTCGGCCGGGATCACCGTGGATCAGACCGGGGACGACAACGCGCCGTTCATGTTCGAGTGCGAGGCCGTATCTGGCGCTTCAGAGAGGGCGACCCGAGTCTGGTCTGGCCGGACGTACGAGTCAGAAAACAACTACTGCCGCGCCGTTCGTGTCGGCGACGTTGTGTACGTGGCGGGGACCACCTCTATCGTGCCCGGCGAGATTGTCCGCCACCCGTACGAGGTCGCAGCGCAGGTGGAGGACATCCTTGAGACGATTCGATGGGCGATCGAGGAGCACGGGCTTGCCTGGAGCGATCTCGTTCGTACACGCACCTATATCGTCGGCGGGCCGGACAGGTTGAACGAGGGCATAGAAGCGTTGCAGGGCGTCGTGGGCGGGATGGATTCGGCTGCGGCGGTGATCGGCGTGCCGGTGCTTGGCAGGCCGGAGGTGTTGGTCGAGATCGAGGCCACGGCGGTGGCCGATTCCGGGTAAGAGCAAACGCAACGGGTTCTTGCATCGCAATCCCGGTTACGGTCGTCTAATCCTCCTGAGTCGAGCGTGCGTCGAGCGGCAGCACGCGTGCGCTGTCAGGACGTGACGGATGAACCTCTTTCCGGCCCGGTGGTCAAACCCGCTTCGGACGAGGCGGGCGGTTGTCGCGCTCGTTGTGGCTGTGCTTGCGGTCGGGATCGCCTGCGGTTCGTCGCGTGACGAGGTTTCGCCCGCCACGCCCTCGCCGGCCACGCCCTCGCCGGAAGGATCGAACGCGTCGGCTCCCGTCGCACCGCGTGCCACGTCGGGACCGCTGCCGACCTCGACACCCGAGCCGCCGCTGGTTGACCTGTCCATCCACAGCGTTCCCCTTGATCAGGTGATCTTCGACACGTTTGACGGCGGCGCCACGCGGCTGAGCGAAGCCAGCGAAAGCACGATTCGCCGATTGCGCGACGCGATTCGCCCGGTGTACGAGCCCGTCCGATACCAGTCGGTGGATGGGGGTGACTGGCTTTCGGACGCCGACACCGTGATGGGCTATGTGAGCGAGTCGGGCGCCTTTGCGTATCCGATCAAGTTCCTGAACTCTCACGAGCTGGTCAACGACACGATCGACGGTATTCCGATCCTCGTCTCCTACTGCCCGCTCTGCGGGAGCGGCGTGATTTACGACCGCCGCCTTGACGGCGCAACGCACCTATTCGGTAACACAAGCGCCCTTTATCAGAACGACCTGGTGATGTTTGACCACGCGACAGGCTCTTACTGGTTCCAGGTCGGCGGCGAGGCCATTGTCGGCGCGTTGACCGGCAGCAGGCTCAAACCGCTGCCATCGGCCACGATGCCCTGGGGGGTCTGGAAAGAGCTCCACCCGGACACGCAAATCCTGTCGCGCGTCCAGGGCTTTCCGTCCTTCCCGAACTACGAACAGGACCCGTTTAGCGGCTACAAGGCGCGCGTGGACGACCTCCAGTTCCCGTTCCCCGTGACGGAAGACAAGATCGACACGCGGATGCGGGCCTCGATCATCACGCTGACCGTCATCGTGGACGGGATGGAGAAGGCGTATCCGGTCGAGTTGATGGGTGACGCCGTTGCGAACGACACTCTGGGCGGGGAGCCCGTCGTTGTGTTCAGCCGGGAGGACGGCGCCTTTGGCACGGCGTTCTCAAGGCTTGTGGACGGTAAGGCCTTGACCTTCGCGCTTGCGGACGGCGCGATCACGGATGTCGAGACCGGTTCCACCTGGGATATGTTCGGGGAGGCCGTGGAGGGCGAGCTATCGGGGGTTTCACTGGACCCACTTCCGACCCGCCGGGCGTTCTGGTTCTCCATCGCGATCACCGTGCCCGGCATCGAGATCTGGACGCCTGAGGGGTAAGCCGGGTCAGAAGACTCTGGTTAGTGGTTCGCTCGTTTGCCCCCCTCCCCACCGCGGGTGTACGGATCCGGGAAATGGGTTGCGATTGCGTCGGCCCGTTAAAATCGGCTCATGTGCGGCAGGTTCATTCTGATCGATGTGTCCGGTCTCGGGTTGCGCTTCCGGGTGATGGTGACCGGGGACGGGCCGCCCGCGCCCCGTTTCAACATCGCTCCGACGCAGATGATCTGGACGATCACAAACGAGGACGGTACGCGTCGCGCTGAAGAGATGCGCTGGGGTCTAATCCCGGCATGGGCGAAGTCAGCTAACCAGATCCGCAGTGGCCTCAACGCCCGGGACGACAAGTTGG
>JADFRU010000271.1:0-3391 GCA_022561115.1 Chloroflexota bacterium
ATCGTCTACGACGCTCATCTCCGGCGTAACGTTCCCGGCGAGCGGCGGATCAGGTTTGCCTGTGACGAACGAAGGGTGTTCTATCTGGTCGGCCTCGGTGCCCATCGCCGCTGATGCGCTCTCAAGATCCTCGGCCGTTCGCCTGGCCTCCTGTCGAGCGGCACGCCACTCAGAAAGGCGCGTCAGCAGGCCAGCGCCTGCGGCGATAAGCAGCACTCCGAGCGCCACAAGGCCGGTACCGGCAAGGCGGAGGCCGGTAAGCGCCTGGCGAGGCCGCGTGACGGCGGCGGCGATGACGATGAGGACGACGATCCGGGCGGCGGCAAGTGTGATCTGACTCGCCGTTCCCCCGTTGACGGACCACTCGGCCGGCCAGCGGGTGATGGCGTTGCCAAAGGACCCGCCCAGCGACTGGTTGATGGTGGCGCTGCTGGCGAAATAACCGGGCGTCTGGATTGCGCCCAGTACGCCGACGACCGCCAATCCCAAAAACGTGACCGCTACGGTGTACCGCCAGTGCGTGGCGATCAAACGCGGCTTGACGTTCAGGATGATGACCGCCGCAGCGGTCCACGCCGCTAACGGAAGCGCCGACCAGCCGAGGTGGTATCGAACATCGTCGAAGAACAGCAGGGCGAGAACGGCGGTCAACACGATGATCGTCGCTGCACGCCCGTATGCGTTCGTGGCGATGGCGACGCTGATCGTCACGGCGCGCGAATACGTGTTCGCGGCAAGCCAGCTCACCAGCGATCCGATGTTATGCATACCCGCCACCAGCATCGCGTCTCCTCAAGCCGGTCGAGGACTCGACGGAAAAACCCGGAATCCCGGCAAGGTCCCCGGCGACCGACCGGGGCAGGTCTTGTTATGCCCCCGGGTTAGTCTCCGTTGCCTTGCAGGAACGGGATCAGGCGTCGAACGCCACAGGGATGATCGTCGGGCGCCGGCGCGTGCGCTGGGTAAGGAATTTCCCGACGGTTTTCTTAACTGCGGCTTCCACCTCGCTCCACTGTAGAGATTGGCCGGATTCACGGTCAAGAACGGTGACCAACTCCTCTACAGCATCTTCAAACAAGACTTCCGCCTCTGCGTAGTGGACAAACCCGCTCGACACGATCTTTGGCCGTCCGACGACGTGTCCGCGTGAGTCGCGGCCCAGTATCACGACGACGAACCCGTCCCGCGCCAGCAGCCGGCGCTCAACGATCACGTTGCCGTGCTCGTCCCACACGCCGTGGCCGTGGATGAAGACGTGACCGGCGGGAACGGTGTCAACCACCTCGCCACCGTCCTCGGTCAGGCGCAGCACGTCTCCGTCCACCAGTAGGTGAGCATCGTCTTCATGTACGCCGTGTTCAATCGCAAGATCGGCGTGCGCCCTGAGCATCCGGTACTCACCGTGGATGGGCACAAAGTGCTGCGGTTGCAGCAGGTTCTGGATCGTACGAAGCTCTTCGCGCGCAGCATGTCCGTGGACGTGGACATTACGCGTGTTGTGCGTAATGACGCGAGCGCCCTGCTCCACCAGGTCATTTATCAGGTTGCTGACAGCGGTTTCGTTGCCGGGGATCGGCGTTGCCGAGATGATGATCGTGTCACCGATGCGGATATCAACATCGTTGTGCGTCCCGGCCGCCATACGGGCGAGGGCGGATTGAGGTTCTCCCTGTGCCCCGGTACTCATGTAGATGACCCGGTGATCCGGGAGCCCCCGGGCGTCCCGGGCGCTGATGAGCGTCTCATCACGGATGCTCAGGTGGCCGAGATCCCGGGAGATTTTCAGGTTGTTGATCATGCTTCTGCCGACGATGGCGAGCCGCCGGCCGTGGGCGACGGCCGCATCAGCGACCATCTGCAACCGGGCGATCTGGGAAGCGAAGCTGGCAACCAGCACCCGGCCCTCAGCTTCACCGATCACATCGTGAAGCGTTCGCGCCACCTCACGGTCTGAGCCTGAATACCCCTCGTTCTCCGCGTACGTGGAGTCAGCCATGAGGAGGAATACGCCGTCAGCGGCGATCTCCGCCAGCGCTGCAAAATCGGTCGGATCGCCGATGGTCGGATCGTTGTCGATGCGGAAGTCGCCGGTGTGCACCACCGTCCCGAGCGGGGTACGCAGGGCGATGCCCATCGCATCAGGGATGCTGTGGCAAACGTTGAACCATTCAGCTTCCAGTGTGTTGCCAAACTTGAACCGCTCGCCGGACCCGATCGTGATCAGGTCAGCGTCTCGCAGGCGGCCGCGCTCACGCAGCTTGTTGCGGATCAGGGCCATCGCCATCGGGGGCGCGTAAATCGGGACGGGAAGCGCTTCCAGCACGTGCGGCAGCGCTCCGATGTGGTCCTCGTGGCCATGTGTGATCAGGATCGCCCGAACGCGGTCCAGGTTCTCCACCAGGTACTCAACGTTCGGCACGACGATATCGATACCCGGCATATCGTCCTCGGGAAACAGGACACCGGCGTCGATCACCACGATGTCCTCCTCGGTTTCGAGGACCATCATGTTCTTGCCGACTTCACCCAGACCGCCGAGCGGAAGAATTTTCAGGAAATCGTTGGCCATGCAGCTCCTAAGACGGGAATGTGTCCGGTGGGTCCAGGTTCATGTTCCCGGGCAACCAGGTAAAACGGCGGTCGATGATCGGTCCATTGTGCGGGATGCGGGGGTAGATTCCGACCTGCAAGCAATCGAGTTCGCCGGTTTTGGGAGCGGTGTGCCCGGTTAAAGCAGGGTGCGAGCCAAAATGGCGTCAGAAAAGGCGGCTCTGCCCGGCTTCGTCCTCCCGGGGAGGCTCCACAGGAGCGGCCGGGTCCGCGTCCCGGGCCGGGGTCTCAGGGGACGGCACGCCCGGCGTTGGTTCTCCGGGCACCGATCGGGAATTCTGAGTGTCCAGTGCGAGCGACTGAAGCACGGCCTCAGGAATCCGGCGGATGTCGTCTTCGAGGGTCTGGCGCAGGGTGGTCGATCGCAGCGCCGCCGCCGGATGGTAGAGCGGGAAAATGATGATATCCCGCCACCGGACCGGGCGGCCGTGTGCGGCCGAGATACGCGCGTCCGGCAAGAACCTGTTCATGGCGTGTCGTCCGAGCGTGCAGATGACCCGCGGCCTCAGAATGCTGATCTGGGCTTCCAGGTACGGCCAGCAGGCGCGGACTTCGTCCGGGAGCGGGTCTCGGTTCTCCGGCGGCCTGCACTTCACGACGTTTGTTATGTACACGTCAGAGCGTTGCAGGGGTACGACGCCGAGTAGTTCATCCAGCAGTTTTCCGGCGCGCCCCACAAACGGGCGGCCTTGCTGGTCTTCGTTGAACCCCGGACCCTCGCCGATGAACAGGATCGACGGCGATGCGGACCCTTCACCGGGCCCAGCGTTCGTCCGAGTTC
>JADFRU010000272.1:0-3389 GCA_022561115.1 Chloroflexota bacterium
GGAGAGCGGGACACCGCAGGCGCGCTGGCCGGCAAGTGGTTCGCGACCGACGACGCCGATGATCGGGGCGGGTTTGCGATCACGCTGGAGGGCGATGGCGGGGTGATGATGACGGGCGCAGGGGTGGATGTGCGCGTGGCGAAGAGCGCATCCACATGGGCCGACCCGGCCACGGTCACGACCAGCCACTGCTACGACGGCGGCCAGTGGGGATGGGCGTTCTTAGAACTGCTCGACGCTAACACGCTCGGCGTGGCAGGGGGCGCAGTGGGCGCAGGCGGTTGCCCGGCGAGCCTGCCCGCCAACCACTCCGTCTTTGTCCGTTAAACGCCCGCGCCCCTTCGACAGCCTGAGGGCGCCATGCCGGGACCGATTTTTCGTCGCCTGCCGTGTGCGATCGGGCCGGACACAGGGCCGGGTCAACTCTCCTGTCCGGGCTTTCGGGAACATGAGAAGAGGGCCTCGCCTTGCGACGGACCCTCTTCTGTTTTACTCCGGGTTCGGCCAGCAGTTCCGGGATGCGCCTATCGGTCATGGACCGAAGTGGCTAACGCGCCCGGCGTATCGGCTTTCCCGTGGCCGGGCGATCTCCGTCGAAGCCCTCTGCAACTGGTTCGCTAATCCCGGTGCTGGTCGCCCTTCAGCTTCGCAATGGTGGCCGGCATGATCGCCGGTCGTTCTTTGCGGCTCTGAGTCACCGCTTGCCTGTACACCCGCTGAGGTCCGTAATTTATCTATGTGAAGTGGCCGCCATCGTGCCCGGATACCGTTGCTGGAGGCGTTCCGGGGAGGACTGGCTCAGCCCATAACTGCAAGTGTGCGGTCTTCAGCGGGGTTCAATCCGGTCCCGGCTGTGGAGGGCAACGGTGAGAAACACCCCACCCGGGACCCGTACAGGGTTCAAACCATCTGTGAAGCCTGACGTAGACACGGACTCTCGTCATATTCGTGCCTCGCTTCCTATCGCTACCGGGTCTGCCGGGCTTTTCGGAGGATTCCCGCCGCCTCTCCGGCGCCGATCGAATGACCTCCGTTCCCTTGACTTCGACTATCTCATGTCCTGTCTGAGGGAGGTGTGAAGACGACATGAAAAGGGCGTGAGGGTTGTGTCCGCGGCACAGGCCGCCGGGGCGAGGACCCGGCGGCCGGAACGCGTATCGTCATACGCTCCGACCGGTTTCCGCGGCGAGCAAAGGCTTTCGCAACAGCGGACGGAGCGAGCCTGCAGCCCATCCCGCCGCAACCGTGACGCGCGGGAGCGCCGGGGTGCGTTTACTGAACGGGCGAGAACGGAGCGGCGTTCAGTAGCATGTTTTCCATCGTGATCGGGCGCTGTCCTGACGGGGGCGGCCAGCCGATGGATGCGAACTTCTTGCGGCCCTCGGTGCGATGCTCGTAACTCTCGTACGCCCACATGTGGACCCAGACATTCCGGTCGCCCTCCTGGAGGGACCAGATGCCGACCGGCTGCGAGAGTTCCATCCGTGCCTCAATCGCCGGCCCCCACGCGTCAATGACCTTCGGGATGTCCCCGTCCGCGTAGGTGTAGATGCGGAGCTCAAACAGAGGACCTATGTTGCGCTTGATGTCCAGCTTCGGGAGGAACGGCGCGGGCGTGAATACGTCCGCCTGCACATTGACGATGAATTCCGAAGTATCGGGCGGCCAGTTACCGTCTGCGGCCGCTTTTTCACGGACCTCCACGCGCGCAGCCTCGTCTTCGTACTCCCAGATATGGACCACCCTGTTCAGCGGTCCGATCTCCGTGTAGAAGAACCCGACAAGCGGCGAGAACTCGATGCGACGTTCAATCTTCTCCCCGAAACGCTCCATGAACTGGCCGAGTGAGCCGGGCTTCAGATCGTAGGTTCGGATCTCATGGATCATCTCTGGCTCCTGGTCGCTGGTTACAGGTGGGATGGAAGATAGCCGTGAAAAGAAAGATCTCGCCGGTACCGTCAGCGATCCTTCACTTCGCTCAGGGTGACGGTTTACAGCCGGTCCGGGCCGGATAGCTGTCCGGCCCGGACCGGTGCGTTAGATGCCTTACTTGATCGGTGAGAAGTCGGCGGCCCAGAGCAGCTTGTTCTCTTGCTGCAACGGAGACACACTGGACTTCGGCGGCCAGACGCCCTTCGCCCGCGTCTCCTCGCGCACCGCCATCCGGTGCTCAAAACTCTCGTACGCCCACATGTGCGCCCACCGGTTGAGTCCGCCGATGTCCGAGTACCACGCGCCGACCAGTGGCGAGAACTTCTGGCGCTCCTCGATGGCTTTTGACCACGCATCGATCACCTTCGGTATGTCGCCCTGCCCATATTTGTAGGTCCGCAACTCAAACAGCGGGCCAATCTTGCGCGGGCCGAGCGGCTCCATGAACGGCGCCGGAATGTAGATGTCCGATTGCATGTTCAGGATGATGCCGCCGTTGTCGGGCGGCCAGATGCCGTCATTTACGACCTTCGCCCGGGTTTCAGCGCGGTGGTTCATGTCGTCGTACGGCCAGATGTGGACGACCTGGTTCAGCGGACCCACTTCTGTGTAGAAGAACCCGCCGAGCGGTGTGACTCTGGTGCGCTCCTGCACCATAGCCCCCGTCTTCTCGAGAAACTCGGGAACGCTGCGGGGCTTCAAGTCATAGGTGCGGATTTCGTGGATCATGAGCTGCTCCTGCTGGGATTTTTCGTAGCAGCGGCAGGGTACACCCACCCGGCAGCGTCCGCGGGAAGTTTCCGGCTACAAGGTTCCTGTGTACTGGGCGGGCAGACCCGGTGCTGCTGCTTGGCGCTGTGACACTGGGCACATTCTGCCAGGGACACGGCTCGCAGGCTGTGGTGCGCCGCCCGCTTGCCCTTCCTTCCTTTCGATAGCTTTTTCTTCGGGACTGCCGCCATAACGATCGCTCCTACCTAGTCCTTCCAGGGAAAACGGCGTTCGCCAGCGGATTCCAGCGGCTGCCGGCTGGCACAGCGCCGCACTCGCAGGTGGATTGGTTGAGATCGGTGCCACAGCTAAGGCAGATGCCCTCGCAGTCGGCCCGACAGACGGGATTCATCGGCACGTTCAGGGCGAAGTACTGGTGTACGACCTCGGTGAGGTCCAGGACGTTGTCCCGGTCGATATCGAAATTTTCCTCGCCATAGGGGTCCTCTGACCCCTCGGCCCTGGCCCCAGACTCCGGTCGGGGAAGAAACTCCTCCTCGACCGCCATGTGGACCGACTGCCTATGGAGGGCCAGGCAGCGCACGCACTCGCAAGAGACATCGGCATCGAGACTCGCGCTAATCCAAATCCCCAGGTCGGTCCTCATCAGCTTCACGGTGCCGTGGACACGCGGGGCACCGGGAGCGTCCTGCGGGACCCGCTCATCTACTTCGTATTGACGCTCT
>JADFRU010000014.1:0-13191 GCA_022561115.1 Chloroflexota bacterium
CACGGAAGAGGCGGACACCGTGGTGCTGGCGTACGGAGACGACGCGAACAGCGAGCTGCTCGCCGCGCTCGAGGCCATGGACATTCAGGTGCTGAGCGCCGGTGACGTCGTTGCGCCGAAGGACATTCAGGGCGCGATCCGGGACGCGGCGCTCGTCGTAGGCGAGGTATAGGGGTGCACCGATGACAGCGCATGAGATCTGGGTCGTGGGCGAGTTGCGAGGCGACGCTCCCTCCCCCTGGACGCTCGAGCTGGTCTCCGGCGCGGTCGTGATCGCCGCTCAACTGGACACCACGGTGAACGTGCTGATGCCCGCCTGCGACGACGATGCGGCGGCGGAGCTGGCCGCGCACGGGGCCGGCGGGGTGACGACCATCGAGGGCGCGCCGGCGCTCGTCACCGTGGAGACCGTGCAGTCGGCCGCGCGCGCGATCGTGGAGCGGGACCGGCCGCGCCTCGTGATCTTCCCCGACAGCCGGCTCGGCCGGGACGCGGCGTCTCAGCTCGCGGCGGCCTGCGGGGTCGCGCTGATCTCGGCCTGCGAACGCCTCGAACCGACGGGCGAGCACGGGCTGCGGGCGATCCGCGGCTGCTTCGGTGGACAGTTCGCCAGCCGTCTGGAAGTCGAGGGCGATCTCGGCGTCGTGACCGTCAGCGAACACGCCTTTCGGGCGCGCCGCACCTCCCACGGCGGCGCGGTGGACGGCGGCGTCGTGGAACGCTCGACGGTCGTCGCCGAGCCGCCGGACGGCATCGAGGTGCTGGAGCGGCGGGCGGCCGACCCCGAGACGCTCACGCTCGCCGAGGCCGACGTGCTGATCGGCGGAGGTCGCGGCGTCGGCCCCGACGGTTTCAAGCTGCTGACCGAACTCGCACGATCGCTCGGCGGCACGGTCGCCGCCTCGCGGGCCGCCGTCGACGAGGGCTGGGTGTCGCGAGACAGGCAGGTAGGCCAAACGGGCCAGCGGGTGGCGCCGCGCCTGTATATGGCGTGCGGGATCTCCGGCGCGCTCCAGCACATGGTCGGTGTGCGCGACGCCGGAACGCTCGTCGCGCTGAACACGGACGCGAACGCGCCAATCATGGGTGAGGCCGACCTGGCGGTCGTCGGGGACGCCGCAGAGGTCATGCCCCGCCTGATCGAGCGCATCGGCGCGGGCGGTGCCGCATGAACATCCAGGTCTGCGTGCGCGAGATCGTCGACCCCGAGGCGCGATTGCGGCTGGACGGTCGCAGCATCCCGCTGGACACGGTGACCAGGCTGCTCGATCCCGTCGACGCCGCAGCCGTCGAGGTCGCGGTGCAACTGATGGACGAGCACGGTGGCGAAGCGATCGAGATCGGCCGGCGCACCGGAGGACGGGTCCAGGTATCGCATGTGAAGGCGCACGGGCCGCGCGTCTGGGACCGCTCTGCACGCATCCTGGAAACCATGAGGGAGGCCCGGACGGACGGAGTGGACGTCGCAGGCGACCAGTACCCGTACACCGCCTGCGGCACACCGCTCAGCGGGGCGATCTTCAACCGCTGGGCGCACGACGGCGGGCGGCCCGCCCTGCTGGAGCGCATCTCAGATGCAGACCTTCGGCAGCGTCTCAGGTCTGAGGCGGAGTACGCGATGGTCCGGTTCCAGGGCCCGTCCGGATGCGTGATCTCCGGCTACACGCCGGACCCTTCGCTGGAGGGCCAGACGCTGGCGCAGGTGGCGGAGGCGCGGGGAGCCGACCCGATCGACACCGCATTTGACCTGCTGCTGGCGGACGAGGTCTCGGTGGTGCTCACGTCCATGTGCGACTCGGACGTCGATACCATCGCCGCCGGTGAGTTCATCTCCGTCGCTTCGGACGGCATGTCCTTACGCACAGAGGGACCTCTTTCCGCGGGCAAACCCCATCCGCGAAGCTACGGCGCAAACGCGCGGTTTATCGAGCGCATGGTGATCGAGCGCAACGTGGTCAGCCTGGTGGAAGCGGTCCGCAAGATGACCACCCTGCCCGCTCAGCGCCTCGGGCTTAAGAACCGGGGCCGGATTGCACCCGGCCAGTTTGCCGATATCGCCGTGTTCGACCCAGCGTCCGTGCACGAGCAGGCCACCTTCGCAGATCCGCATCAATACTCCACGGGCGTGTCCCATGTGCTGGTCAACGGAAAGCTGGCGGTCGATGGAGGAACGCCAACCGGAACGACAGCCGGCCGGGTCGTACGAGACCACGAAGGGTAGCCGGGCCGTATGACTGGAATGGCCGGTTAAAGTCTGGCGGGCGCTCCACCGGGACTCGGCGGGCGGCGGCGGGGTCGGCATCGCACCCGCGGAAAGCGTCCCGCACGCGGGCTGGATTGGCACATGGCAGACTTCCCGCAACATTGGTGGGTTACGGCAGCACCCAGGGCGCATCTGGGGTCCTGATCACGGGGGATCAGATTGAACTTTTACGACGACCAGGACGAGGAACAGGTTTCCTGGAAGTTACGCGCCCTCCGAAACCTGGTGATGTGGTGGGCGATGTTCGTCGCAGTCTTCGGTGTCGGCATCGTATCCCTGATTATCCTCTGGCCTCCCCTCAGCGCGATCACCCGCGGGATTACGGACCGCGGGTGCCAGGGCAACTCCCCTCGCAACGCCACGGTGGACGCCACCGGCGCACGCCTGTTGCGGATCATCAGTGATCGCGGAGACCTTGAGATCAACGGCCGGACCGGCCTCTCGGAGGTTCGTATCGAGGGCGTTGCCTGCGCCAACCAGAGTGAGCTTATCGAAATCGTCCTCATAACCATGGACGTGACCCGCGAGGGAGACGAGATCATCGTAATCGTCGATATCCCGAACTCCACACGCACAGGCCAGCTAAACCTGAGTATCGATGTTCCTGCGGACCTGCCCCGGGTTGAGATTGAAGACGAGGACGGCCCGGTTATCGTCAGCAATATCCGTAACCTGCACGTGATCGTCGGCAACGGTGGGCTTGATGCGCGTTCGATATCGGGTGATGTGGTGGTGCCGAGCCTGCGCGGACCGGCGACCCTCCTGGATATCGGAGGGAACGTCGTACTGGACGAGGTGCGCGGTCGTGTCGGCATCGACATCCGTGACGTACAGGGCAACGTGACGATCGGTCTGAACCTCTTCGGACCGGCCAGGATCGCCGATATCCTTGGCGACGTTACCGTGGCGAGCGCCGGGTTTGGAGACATGGACGTTCAGCGCGTGGCCGGGAACCTCGTGATTCTGGATAACCTGCGCGGGGATATCTCACACAGTGAGATCGGCGGGAACGTGGTCCTGCCGGGCGAGTCAGAAGGGGATTCCTGACCATGACGAGGCTCGCCGTTGAGCATGTGAACGTGATCGACGGCCGTGGAGGCCTGCTCAGCGACGCAACTGTCGTCGTGGACGGCCGGTCATCACGTCCGCCGGTTCCACCGTCGAGGCCCCGTCACACGGGCCGGAGGCGCAGGTTATCGATGGCGCCGGTATGTGGCTCATGCCCGGCCTGATCAACTGCCACGATCACCTGTGTAACAAGTGGCTCCGCTCGACACCCGGAGGCGATTACACGACCGGGCGTCTGACCCGCCTGCATGCATCGCCCGGCGCCCACGCGCTGGAGGCGGCGGCTAACGCCGTTTGGGAGCTGCGCCAGGGCGTTACGACCGTTCGCGAACTGGGCGGGCCGGGCATCGCCGCCGGACCTGACCTATTTACCAATGTCGATATCCGGGACGCCATCGCCGCCGGCCTGCCGGGCCCGCGCGTGCTCGCCAGCCGCCTGATGATCGCCATGACCGGCGGCCACGGAACCCCCTGGTACGGCGTGCGGGAGGCAGACGGTCCGGAGGAGGTCCGGAAAGCGGTCCGAGAGCAGATCAAGGGCGGCGCAGACTGCATCAAGGTGATGAGCTCCGGCGGGCTGTCCAACTATCCACATGAGCGGCCGGATGCAGACCAGTACAGGCTGGAGGAGCTTGCGGCGGCGGCCGCGGAGGCGCACCGTTTCGACAGGCTAATCACCACCCACGCCATGTCTGATTCCGCCGTCAGGACCGCGATAAAGGCGGGCATCGACAACATCGAACACGCCTTCCTCGTGACCAACGACGGCGTACGCGCCATGGCGGACGGCGGCGTGTCCTTTGTGCCGACGGCCCGCGTCTCCTTTGCGATGGCGCGCCATGCGCCGCCCGAGCTTGCCAGCCTGCTTTCGGACGCCTGCCACCGGGACCGCATCCTGGAAGCACTGGATCTCGGCATCCCGGTCGGCGTCGGCACCGACTCTCGCTTCACGATGCTGGAGGAGATGGAGACGCTCGTGGAGTACGGAGCGCCCGTCGAGACCGTGTTGCGCGGAGCCACCGGAACCGCCGCCATGATCTGCGGGCTTGACGACTCCGGCGTGATCGCACCCGGCAAGCGCGCCGACATGCTGCTGTTGCGGGCAAACCCGCTCAACGGGCTGAGGACGGCTTTTGAAACGCTTTCGCTCGTGGTCAAAGCCGGCGAGATTCTCGTAGCGACAGACGACGCGGCCGCCCCGCTTCGACCGCTGACGCCACCAGAACCCCTGGACTGACCCGCGTCCCGGCTCCGCGCCATCATGGTCGTCCGCGGCTGGTGCGTCACTTTGACGCTGTGTGGAGGCACCCACGCGTTTCTCGGGTTACATACGACTCGGAATGATGCGTCACCGCTTCACCATTGGTTGATTGGAAGCGTCGTCTGCGCCCGCGCGCAAGCGCTGTACCGAACGCAGGCGGCGAGAGGCTGCAGCTATGACCATCGCCCCGGAACGCATCACATCCGCAGAGGGTCTGTACGAAGCCCTGGAAACGACATCGGGCCATACATACAAGGCCCCGGTGGGACGCGCCCTCGTCATAACCGAGATCATCGCCGCCGGACGCACCGGCACGACCGTTTCAGTCGGCTACTCAGATCGAAACGTTGAAGACCCGTTTCATTCGCCTGCAGGCGCCGTGGAAATCTGGTCCACGACATTCGAGACCGATGCGACACCGGCAGGATTCAACGTGAACCTGCGGATTCCGGGCGGAAAATACGTCTGGTCGCGCGCTGCGCAAGGCGGCTGGGCGATGCCGGTCTCCGGGATCGAAGAAGCGGCCTGACGACCGCCCCATACTCCCGCGGCGCGCGACTGGCCGATCACGGATGACCCTGCTGGCGCACTACCCACCCGGGCAGCGCATCATTCGGCCGGTTGATACTTTGCAATCAGTTCAACCACGACCGGGTCAAACTCACCGTTAAGCGAACGATTTGAATCAGCGAGTGCGATCGCGAGGTGCGCCTGCTTCAGCAGACGATCGTAATCCGATGTACTTCCGTGCGACCGCTCAAGGTCCTCAAAAAGCGCGTCCAGATGGGACTTTTCGAACAACGATTCACTCCCTGCCTCTTGAATTGAACTGGCCTGCTTTTGCCGCGCTCCCGCGCCTCCCGTCGCGCCTTCTACTCGTCGCCTACTGTGGTATCCCCCTGGTCAAGCAACTGCTTCAGTTCGCCCGCAAACTCGACCGATTCTTTGTCTGTGGCGCCGCTGTTCGCTTCAACCTTCTTCTTGAACTCAGCGAAGAGCCATTCGTCCTTGGTCCCGTGCGGGAACTCAAAAAGGCTCCTGTCGAAGGACGGCAACTCGCCCGGGCCGAAATAGCCCTTATCGCGCAGCGTGAAACCCTCAAGATTGTCCGTCCGTTTACCGAGCACCTCTCCGGTCTCCACGTAGTGCTCCATCACGGGTTTCATGCCGTAGCGCTGGATCGGGCAAACCTTCATGCAGATGGCGCAACCCTCGTACGTTGACATCACCGGCCTGCACCGGTCGTAGATCAGCTTGTTTTTCTCTACGCCGCGCCACCACACCTTGTCGCGCATGATCGCCCGTGCCGGACATCTGTCGGCGCAGACCAGGCACTCCTGGCAGAACTTATGGACGCCGTAATCCACCGGCTCGTCGTAGGTCAACGGGGCATCCGTAGTGATCACGGCCAGGCGTGCGCGCGATCCGAAGTGCGGCGACAACAACTGTCCGTTGGCGCCCAACTGGCCCAGGCCCGCCTGCACAAACATCGGCAGGAACGGGGCGCTATTGTCGTTCGGGCTGTGGACCTGCGCGTGATACCCGAGCGTCCTGATGAAGTTGGCCAGCTCAAGACATTGCGCGTTTTCGGTCTCGTAAGTCCCGAAGTGGGCGTACTCAGCTTCCAGGCTCGGGAGGCTCTGTGTCTGGGCGTAATCCTGCTCAAGCGCAACGCAGATGGCGTGCTCAAACTTCACCCATTTTTTCTTGCTGGCGTAGGTGTACCGGCGGTCGTAACGAGTGAACCCGACATCGCCGAACCCGAGTTCATAAGCCTTCCGGCGAATTTCCTCGGTGATATCACGATCAACCGGCTCCGCAGTCGGCTCGATATCGCCCGTAACGGCGGCGGCTTCCACGAGCGGCTTGTTGGCCGCCTCATGAAGTTCCCGGTACTCAAACACCTCGGGCGTGTAGACAGACCACGACCACTCACGGTCCGCAGCCTTCTCAATGTTCTGGGTTTCCAGCGGGTACTCGCGGCTGTAAAACGCGACGTCTTTTTCGCGTTGCGGGATCCCCGGCACGCCGGCGATATCCTCGGCCACGGGGATCTCTACATCCGGATCCTCAAGCCTGATACCGGGGCGCGTTACGACGTGATGGACTTTCTTCAGCATATGGACCTCCCTCATCAAGCGTCGGGCGCAACTATACCGCAGTGACGGCGCGGCGCGTCACGCGCAGTTTCCCCTCAGCCCAATCGACCAACAATCTGCTTGCGCTACCCCGCTTGCCGGAGCCCCTTAGACACGGATACGATCCGAATCAGATGGGGGCACAACGGTCTGAAACCGGGAGTCTTCCATGGCGCGAATTCGCCGGGTAAAAGTCAAGCGCATCCCTGGACGCAGGCGGCTGCGCGCGCCCGGCATCCGCGCCGCCGCGCCCGGCAAGCCGGCCCTCAGCGCCACACCGGCCCGGACGGCTGCCCCGCGCGCGACCCCCGTACTGCCCATTTACCGGGACAGCGTGAAGACGACGGTCGCCGTGATCGGCCGCCCTGACTTCCGCCAATGGCTCTGCGGTCTGCTGGCCCGGACATCTGGCGTTGAAGTGTTATTCAACCGTGACGGTCCCGTCACAAACGGCCTCTCCAATGATCCGGGAAAGCCCCGGGTCGTAATGATTGATGGCGATACAGCGCACCAGTTGGCCCTCCGGGCTCCCACCCGGGACCGCGCGGAAGTGCTGGCGAACCTGCCGGTCCTGCTGGTAGCTGATGCGTCCGACTTTGAGCCACCAGGTGAGGTCGGCGCAGTGGTCGGCGAGCGCTGGTCGGTCCTGCTCGCGTCAAACGCCGAAAACATGCAACGGCTGGAACGCTCAGTAGAAAGAGCGGCAGCCGGCCGCCGCAACATAGATCCCGGGATCGACAGAGACCTTATACGCGTGGTCTCAGACCTGAACCGGGTGAGACGCAAGATCGACTAGCCCCCCGGGGTTCGTCCCTGGAAATCGGTGCGCGCTGGGGACACAACAGGGCAGCGGATCGGCACAGTGGCGTAGCATCCCGATCACGGTCCGTCCGACGCGCCCAAAAGAGAGAGGATGCCCATGCTTTACGTGTCCAGGTTTGTCTCCGACCGCGCCCGAGACCCGGAGTTGTGGGCGACTATCTGGCAGGCCGAGGTCCCGGCAACCCTGAAACTCATCGGCGCCTACAACCTGGGCGGTGACGAGCGCGTCTTCATATGGGAGGGCGAGACAACCGCCGACCTCCAGTTCATGGACAGTTTCAACCAGATCGGCCGCATGGAGACCACGCCCGCGTTTGATCGCACAACCGGCTGGCAGATGGCGTTCTCCGGTGATATCGAAGGGTTCGAGGCGAATATGCGATCGCGCGGCCTGCTCACCGATGACGAGATTAAGGCGGCGCTCGATCTCCGCCTACGCGGCCTCACCGCGCCAACCCCGCAATCGGCGCGCCGACGCGCTCGCGAGTGGGCGGCCGAGCGTGACTTGGCCGGCGGTTAGCGTTCGTTCCCCGCCGCTCGCGCCTACAGGGACAGCGCAGGACGGTCCAGGAACGTCTCAGCGAACCCTTTGAAGGCGTACACGTCATCGAACGTTGAGACCAGTCCCGTTGAGACGCGTACGGACCCGGCACGCTTGTCCCCGGTGGCCTCCAACGTTTCGAGGAACTGGTCGAAGGTCATCCTCTCGTCGTTCGAGAACGCAGACATCATCTCGTCCTTCGTCAGACCGTGTGCGATCTCGCCCGCTCCCGGGTTGCAGAAACATCCGGTCCGCAGCGAGATGCGATGGCGGTTCGCCGCCGCCTCGACCGCACGGTGGTCGATCAGCCGCCGGTCCGGATCGTAGAAGTTCATCGCCAGCGTTGCGCCACGCTCTGTCATATCGGCCGGACCGTAGATCCGCACCAGCGGCGCGCCGTCTGCGTGCCTGAGCGCCAGCAACTCCCGGAGCAGCCAGCCGGTGAGAGCCGTCACACGCTCATGGATCAGCTCCAGCCCGACGTTCCGCAGGTGATCCAGGCCGTTTTCCACGGCCGGGAGCGTCAGGTAGTTGAGCGTCCCCTCCTCAAACGCCTGCGCACCCTCCGCCAGGTAGTGGCGGCCGGCCTGCACGGATGAGATGGTGATCGTCCCGCCGGCAAACCACGGCCGCTGCAACTTCGCCAGCGCCTCGCGTCGCGCCAGCAGGCAGCCGACGCCCGTCGGATAGCCAAACATCTTGTAAAACGAGACCGGCACAAAGTCCGGCTTCCAGCGGCCCAGGTCCAGCCGGTTGGTCGGGACAAAGGCCGCTGCATCCAGCAGCACGTCCCACCCACGCTCGTGAGCGGCGTCGATCCACTCCAGTGAGTGCTGCACCCCGGACATGTTGGACTGCGCCGGGTAAGCGAACAGGTTGTTGCGGCCCGCCTCCGCCTCATCAAGGCGCGCCCGGAGGCCATCGGAATCAACGCGTAGCTCGGGCGGCACGACCGGCACGTAGGTAAACGTGGCGCCCTTTGACCGGGCGAACTCGCGTATGCCGTTCACCGAGTTATGGTTGTCAAACGTCAGCAGATACCGGTCGCCGGGCTCGAACGGGTACGCCTCTCCGACCAGCTTTATCGCCCCGGTTGCGTTGGACGTGAAAATCGCCACGTACTCATCGGGGTCGGCATGGAAGAAATCAAGGATCGCCGCCCGCGCGCTTTCCACCAGCTGAGTGGCAGCGTCCGATGTCGGGTTCGTGGAGTGCGGGTTGCCGAGCACCGTCGACTCAAGCATCTCTGCATGCGCCCGGATCTGCGCCACGTCATAAAGCCCGCCGCCCGTGTAGTCCAGGTACACGTGGCCCTGCTCATCCAGCCTTGAGTAGCCGCGGGCGCGCAGCGCGTCCAGGTCGGAGGTGTTGCTGAACGCCGGAAAGTCCCGTAGAAACTCCCGCCGGGCGCTCTCAAGTCCGGATTCAACCATGTGCGGCCTCTCGGGAAGGGTCCCAGGATATTTCACAGGCGGACATCGTCGATAGCTTCCTGACGGCCAAATGAGCAGAATCACCGTTTACCACGATAAATCGAATCCCCGGTTCCTGCACCGCGCATTCGCGCCAACGGGCCTGACCACACCTACTGTCCATACCGGCTTAACGGCACTCACCCTGCCTGCGGCCATGTGACTCAGCCCACCCCGCGCCTGCCGAAGCCAGAGACTCCAGACGGTGTTAGAGCGAGCGGTCAAGTCCGTCCCAACTCCCGCCTAACCCAGCATCACGAGCGCCAGACCCACCACGGTCACTGCGGCGCCGATCAACCTCTCCCGGACCCGGCTCACCTCGTCCTCCTCGTCCCTGCCCGCCGGCATGCCACGCGTTCGCAACCCCTGCTCGTAACGCGCCCGCCCGGAGCGAGAAGACGGACGCCCCAGCCGCGCCATCTGATGCGGGAACACGAGTAGCGGCGGCCCGATCAGAAGGAGCAGTATTCCGAGCGCTATCATCGTCCGGCCTTTCGGTTGCCGCGCCCCCGGCGCCAGAGGCGTCTCCGGCAGTAGCCGCGTGATCCACCGATTGCTACCGAATCATGGTACAAAATACATTCAAGTCTGTTTGGGAGCCGTGAGCAGACCTGTAAAACTGGCGCCTGGCCATCAAAGCCCGAAATGCCCCGGTGCAGTCCCAGCGGTCCAGGACCATCCCACGCCCAATCATTCCCCGATTCATTAAAGGATTACATCTATTGCCGGAACCGTTTCCACAACTCGGGGCGTCCGTACCGTGGTTGACAGAGGCGCAGATGCGTGAGGTCGATCGCGCGATGGTCAACGACTACGGTATCGCCGTCCTGCAGATGATGGAGCACGCCGGGCGTAACCTGGCCTCCGTAGCGAGGACATCGTTCTTCGGAGGCTCCGCTGCGGGAAAGAACGTGCTGATAGCGGCCGGGCGCGGCGGCAACGGAGGCGGCGGACTCTCTGGCGGGCGGCAGTTGCACAACATGGGCGCAAACGTCACTGTCGTCCTGACATCGACGGTGGAAAACCTGACCACAGAAGCGGCGACTCAGCTAAGAACTCTGCGGGCCAGTGGGGTTCCAGTCATGCAGGCCGGCGATCTGGACCTCGGCGCCCTGGACCTGGTTGTCGATGCGATATTCGGATACAGCCTGCACGGCGACCCCCGTGGCGATGCGGCAAGATTGATCGAGCTGATATCAGAATCCGGAACGCCGGTTCTCTCGAACGACATCCCGAGCGGCATCGAGGCGACCTCCGGCCGCGTCGGCAGCCCGGCGATCAAGGCGACATCGACCATCACGATCGCCCTGCCCAAGACTGGACTCGCCAGGCCCGAGGCGCGAGCGCTCGTCGGAAGCCTGTATCTCGGCAATATCGCAGTCCCGCCGGACCTCTATCAACGAAGCTTTCCGGAGATGGTCCCGGATATGGCCCGGGTGAACCCGTTCCTGGGGAGTGAAATCGTCCGCATCTGGTGAACCCTCCCGGCACTTTCGCCGGGATAGGTGTCTCGAAGCGCCGCCCGGACGTGCATGTGCGTCCCGGAGTAGCATGTCGCCGGGATGTCTTGCGGGGTTGTCGTGTGTCTCGTGGCGACCGGACGGCTCACAATATTCGGGACTCCATGCGAAAAACCTGAACGTCGCTCATCCCGTTCATTTCAGCCCGAACATTGGCAGTTTTCCCATCCTGCGTTACTATGCGGATGGTCTTATTTCCCGCATCCGAAAATAGCGCTTGCGCAGAATGCAAAGCGCTCGTACGATGCAGCTTCAGCCGGGTGAGTTAATACGCCGCGCGTACTGGATCTCCAATGATTCGGGATTGAGCGCGGAACCCGGGGCCAGCGCTAACGAACGCTGGCGACGCTAAATCCGGCAGGGGGCCGCCGGAAATCAGCGCAAGCAGTGCGGCGGGTTAAGGTGCGCGCGTTTTTCGAGACGTGAAGCTGTGATTCAACGCGCGCGGCTGGCCAATACGAATGATGAACGACCAGTCGATGGGCCTGTGCCCCTGACCCCGGTGGTCGATGTGAACGGTGTAAGGAACATACATGGATGCAGTGATTCTCGCGGCCGGCGCAGGCACCCGTATGAACGGGGGTGTGGATGTCAATCGGCATAAAGCCCTGTGCAATCTCATGGGCATGGCCGTAATTGAGCGCGGCATACGGGCGATGCGAGACTGCGGGATCGAGCGGGTGATCGTGGTCACAGGGCACGCCGCGGACCGGCTTCAGGAGGGCCTCGGTGACGGCCGGAACCTGGGCATACAGATCGAGTACGTGCACAGTTCCGATTGGGAGCGCGGGAACGGCGCCTCGCTCTACGCCGCACGGAATCGCGTCAGGAGCGATCGCTTTGTGCTCGCAATGTCGGACCACTGGTACGAGCCAGCCGTCGTTAAGCGACTCGTGTCCGCTGCCGAGTCCACAACCGGCAGCCTGCTCTGCATCGACCGTGAACCGGAACGTCTGCATGACCCGGATGACGCTACCCGGGTCAGCCTCTCCCCCACCGGAGAGGTCATCAAAATCGACAAGTTACTGGACGATTTTGACGCCGTTGATTGCGGCGTGTTTGTCCTCACGAAAGACATCTTTCCGGCGCTGGAGCGCGCTTTCTCAGACGGAAACTACTCGGTGACCGCCGGCACCCGGTACCTGATGGCCGGGACGGGCCTGGGCACTGTGGACGTGACCGGGTTGCTCTGGGAAGACGTCGACACAGCGGGAGCCAGGAGCACCGCCGACCGCAAGGTACGGCGTTCGCTAATCACCGGCGATGACGGACTCGTATCCCGCCATCTGAATCGCCGGGTATCCATCCAGCTGTCACGGCTCGCGGTTTTAATGCGGCTGACGCCCAATATCGTGAGCCTGATAGCTTTCGGCCTGGCGATCCTGGCCGGTATTTCGTTCGGGTTCGGCGCACTGATCCCCGGGGCCTTGCTGACGCAACTATCGTCGATCATTGATGGCTCAGACGGTGAGGTGGCACGGGCGCGCTTCATGTCATCGAACTGGGGTGGAATCTTCGACTCGATGCTCGACCGGCTGGCGGACTCGGTTATCTACATCGGCATCGGGATCTACTTGATGCAAGACTCGGTTTCGCTGCTGGCGATGTTGACCGTGTTCGGCGCGCTGGCCGGGGCTCCTCTCTCGATGATGCTCAAAGACCGGTACCAGATCGCGACCGGACGCCCGTGGCGGGGCACGGATGCGGACGGTTATAGCCGCTACATGCTGGCAACGCGCGACGGACGGCTCATGCTGGTGATGATCGGGGGACTCACCGGACAGTTGCTTATCACTACCGCTTACACAGCCATTACCACCCTGGCCCTGCTCGGCTGGCGAATGTGGTTGGTACGACGCGAGCTACAGCCCGAGCTACAGCCCGAGCTACAGCCCGCCCAGACAGATGTTCCTGCCGTTCACAGGCCGGAAATTGCTGTCTCACTTACCAGCCCGGCAGAGGTGTCCGAGGTGGCCGGCGACTGACCCCGCCAGCTCTCACCACATAACGAGGGCGCATCATCAGAGGGGCAGACGGAGACCTGGTCCATGCTCGTGGCAAGTCCCCCGATCAGTGACCAGCCGATCCCCTGTCCACGGTCACAGG
>JADFRU010000273.1:0-3381 GCA_022561115.1 Chloroflexota bacterium
GGTTCCTGCGCCAGCGCCCGGTCCACGAACACGCCCTGGCGCTCGCCTCCAGAAAGGGTCTCTAGCGTGCGACCGGCAAGCTCGCCGACCCCGGTCGTCTCAAGCGCCCGTTTGACCGCCTCGCGATCGACCTGCCGTTCAGACTGCAACCGGCCCATGTGCGGGTAGCGGCCCATCATCACAACCTCGAGCGCCGTGAACCCGTGGGCAAGGGGTGCGAGCTGGGCGACGTGTGCGATTGATTTCGCCCGTTCACCGGTGTTCATCCGGCGCACATCGTCGCCATCCAGCAGCACCGCGCCGTCGCGCGTTTTGAGCAGCCCGCCTATGGCCCGGAGCAGGGTGGTCTTCCCGGCGCCGTTCGGCCCGACCAGTCCGACCAGCTCCCCTTTCCCGGCATTGAGGCTGACCCTGTCCAGCAGGCGCGCTGCATCGACCTCGTACACGATGTCGCGTGCTTCGAGCCGCCGTTCGGTGCGTTCTACGGTGTCCGTCATGAACTTACTCAGCCTGCCGGAGCATGCCCGGGGTTACTCGGGGGGAAAGCTAAACGAGCCAAACGTTGCGTCTGCGAGGTCCTCAGGCCACAGGTCCCGGGCCAGCTCTTCCGCTCCCCTCAGGTTCCAGAACGAAAGCGTCGTGAAGTACTTGGGATCGGCCATGAACACCCGGCCGTCACGAATGGCTGAAACGCTCGCCAGGGCAGGGTTTGCGAGCAGGTCGTCCCGGAAATCCTCGCCGCCCCATGCCGCCGGTTGCGGGATGAATATCACCTCCGGGTCCATGGCGATCAGGCTCTCGTAGCTGATTATCGGGTTGTTTTCCAGGCCGGCCTCGGCGGCAACATTGATACCGCCCGCGGCATTGATTATCTCGCCCTCTGTCGAGCCGGCGCCGGCAGTGTAGAGCGAGTCAGAGTAGAGCGTTGCGGACATTACGCGCAGCCGTTCTCCCGGGGGCTTCGCTTCCCAGACAGACCGTAGCGCAGCCTCACGCGCCTCGACCTCTTTCACCACCTCGATCGCACGTTCTTCCTCGCCGTACGCATAGCCGAGCAACAGGATGTCCTGGCGCCGGCCGTCCGTGTCGTTGTGCAGATCGGTCTGCAGGACAATCAGTCCGATGCGCTCCAGTGCGTCGATGAGCTCGACCGATGTGAACGGCGAGGCGATCACGATGTCCGGGGATTGCGCCACGATGACCTCGGCGTCCGACGTGATCTCCGGAAGGCCGGCTGCAAGGTGCGCCACGTTGGACTGGTCCGGGCTCTGCGTGTAGATGTTGGCGGCGACGACACGGCCCCGCGGCACCAGCGCATAGGTGACTTCATCGTGACCGAGAGAGATCGTCACGATCCGCAGCGGCTGTTCGGGGATCGTCACAAGCCCGTTCAACCCCTTCACCGTCCGCGGCCAACCGAGGTTGGACGGGTCGACTATGCCTTCGACGTTTGCCAGCGCGGCGGATGGACCGGGTTCGGGAGTGGAGGTCGGTTCCGGGGTCGGGGTCGAGGGGATCGGCGTCGAAACCGGTTCGCTGACGACCGAGTCAGAGCTGCAGGCCGCCAGTACAAACATGGCAGCAAACAGGCCGGCGAAAATCGCCACCGCTTTCCCGCCACGACGGGGCGCAGATCTCGATTCTCCGCCCCGGCTCACAGGCGAAACCGGTGTTCTAAACAATCGGAAGTTCACGAATTTTCCTCTCTAAAGACCAGATCACAACCCGGATCACAACGACGTGACGCGGCGACTGTGCCGCAGTAGCAGGAACAGGAAGAAGGGCGCACCGATGAAGCTGGTGACGATGCCGACGCGTATCTCGGCCGGCGCAATTACGGTTCGGGCGATCTCGTCCGCAAGCACCACGAACACAGCGCCGCCCAGGGCGCTGAGTGGCACGAGGACCCGGTTGTCAGGGCCAAACACGAGCCGGAGCATGTGCGGAACGATCAACCCGACGAATGCGATCATCCCGCTCACGGCAACGGCGACACCCGTCACCAGTGCCGCCGCAGTCAACAGCACCGGCCGCATTACACGAACGTTGACGCCCATCGACCCGGCATCGTCGTCGCCCATCATCAGCAGGTTTAAATCCCGGGCGAAGGCGATGATCACACCGCCGCCCAAGAGGATGAGCGGGCCGGCGAGCCAGACGTGGTCCCAGGACCGCGAGTCCAACCCGCCTGCGAGCCAGAACAGGATTCCTCGCAACGTGTCGCGCTCCGGCACGGTGACGATGACAAGCGAGATAAGCGCACCCATAAAGGCGCTCACAGCCACACCGGCAAGGATCAGCGTCGCAACCGAGAACCGGCCGCTGGCGATCGCGATGGCGTACACGAGAAACGCGGTGCCGATCGCCCCGGCCAGCGCAAACAGCGGGAGTGCAAGGAAAAAGAGCGTAGAGGCGCCGGTCGCGATGGCGATGACCGCCGCCGCGGCGCCGCCGGACGCCACGCCGATCGTGCCGGGGTCCGCCAGCGGGTTTCGGAACAGGGCCTGCATCGCCGCCCCGGCCACGCCAAGCGCCATGCCTACCAGCGCGCCAACGACAATGCGCGGCATACGAATCTGCTTGACCACCAGCTCTTCCGTGCGGTCGTAGTCGGCCAGGTGGATGCCGATGGGCTCGACGATTATCGCCACGACATGCGTCACCGGGATGTCCAGCGGGCCGGTGCTGAGGGAGACGAGGACGATGGCGGCCAGCATTACGGTAAGTACGCCGGCGCCCGCGGCCAGTCGTGTGCCGAGCGCGGCCTCACGCGGCGGCCTGAGCCGGGTGACAAGTGCGAGCGCCATGTCCCTGACGGGTCTCCCCCAAGTGTTTCTGGCGCTTCGCTGTCAGGGAACCCGTGGGCGCGCCTTCCGGCGGCCCGGCCGGGTCGGCCATTGCCGGTCCCGTTTCTGGAACAAAAAACCCCAGCGAAAACTCGCTGGGGTCATGGCGGCAAAGCCGATGGCGGCAATGGCTCCCTGGATAGTCCAGAGAGAGTCAATGCCGACGGACCCCCTGTTGAGCGAAGAGCAGTCCGTCGTCCGACCAGGCAGGTCTCCTGGCTTGCGGGGGTGAGTCCCGCTTACAGTGGCGCTTCCGCGGCGGCTTTTCACCGCCTTCCCTATTCTCCCCTGACCTCACGGTCACGGGGCACCAGGCCGGACGAATATTCAGTTGTCTAAGAGGGCTATGACTCTACCGGAGCCGCGTCAGACGGTCAATGAGGGCCGAACGAGCCCTGCTCCCAGGCCAGCGCCTCTCGCCGTCACAGGGTGTTTCTTGCGGAGGCCGGAAATTCGGGTGGAGACAGAGTGTCGCGTGTCATCCTGGGCATATATGCCCATCCTGAACTTGATTCAGGAGCCGGATGTGCGCCGT
>JADFRU010000274.1:0-3333 GCA_022561115.1 Chloroflexota bacterium
GGCGGGGGGACGGCGGCGGCGCGTGATTCGGCCCGTATCTCCCGGACCCGGTGTTGCACGAACCATATAACCAGGGCCAGGACACCCAGGATCACCGGTATGTCGAACGGCCGGGTGACCTCTCTGATAGCGTCGTAATTGGCGCCCAGCACCCAGCCGCCGATGGCAAGCCCAAGAGTCCACGGAAACGCCCCGAGGAACGTGAAGATAGAGAACCTCAACACGTTCATACGGGCGATGCCGGCCGGGATCGAGATGAAGCCACGTACGCCGGGGATCATCCTGGCGATGAACACCGTCAACTCTCCGCGCGTTTCAAACCAGCGGTCAGCGCGGTCCAGGTCTGCGCGCGTAATGAGCAGGTACTTTCCGTACTTTTCGACCAGCGGCCGCCCTCCGGCGCGGGCCACGTAGTACTCGATCAATGAGCCGAGCAGGCTGCCGGCGGCTCCGGCGAGCCCGGCCAGGAGAACGAATTCAAACCCGAGATCCTTTTCCTCGATCAGTTTCCAGCCGGCCAGTGGCATCACAATCTCGCTCGGAAGTGGGATCGCAGTGCTTTCTATCGCCATGAGGCCGATAACGCCGAACCACCCGATCGCCTCGTAGACGTTCGTGACGAACTCGAGGACCCATTCCTCGGAGCCATCTATCAGATCGCGAATGAAATCGATTGTGAGCGCCTCCGGCCGATATTGCGGGACGAGAGTGAAAGATGCGAGCAGGGCAGGGCGTATGCCAGCGACGGTAGCCATTGATAGGGCTACGCAGGGTAATCGAGTCTAGCAACTCTACGAAACTGGACCGGCTACCGGGATTTGTTACCACGGCACGTTGTGTTGAACGTAACGATCGCCGGAGAGGCCCTTGATTGAGTGAAGCCGCTGTTTTGGGACACTCCGGCCTGGCAAACGGCCTCTCAGGTGACTCCCATGATCGTCAACCGCCAGGTACTCCCAGGTCTCTCAGGTACTCCCGGGATGCCTGGTGGCGGAGTTCTCGTGACCGTGCGTTACATCCAGCGCAGTAGCGTCCTGACGATTTGGTCATTGCCGGGAAAATCCGGTCTGGCACACGGAACCGTGTGCCAGACGCGCACCCGTACAGGGCATTGGACATCCAGAAATCACGCAGGGCGAGCATGCTGGCGTCGAACTGCAAAGATTTGTGCTGTCTGACCGGCTCATGAAACGCTGTAATAGCCTGAACGTGGATTAGCTTTGATGCGGTCGAGATAATAATACCAAGTATTGTATAAAGACTAAATAAGTCCTATAAAAGAATAAAGATAATGCAGACTATGTTCAGTCCGTGTACAATACACGAGAGCACAGCTCGGAACGCCACGGAAGCGATGGCCGCAACCGGGCGCTAGCGCAGGGGGAACGCATGATCCGGAAGACCAAGAAGATGCTTGATGTCGAAAAGCGAATCCGTAGGCCGCTCGAGAAGGCCATACCGGAGATGCTCAACGAGGAAGGCTTCACCGAGACCGCAAAGCAGTTGAAGCTGTCAAAGGCGACGCTGAACTACTGGATGTTGAAGCTCGGCATTGAAGTACGCCGTGTCGCCCTCGCGCCCGGTGAGGAGATCGAGATCAAGCGGTCGACCGCCTGAACCGATCACTGCTTCTTTAAGAAGCGCGCCCGCCCCCATCCCCCGGCGTGATCACCGGCTACCGGCCAGTCCGGGCGGGTCAGTAGCGCCCGGGCTGCCCCGCTTCCATCCTTATGGTGACGCATTTCGCCCGGGCATCGCTCTGGCCTTTTAAGTCACTCGAATCAAGACTCCACAACAGGCCGTGTACGATTGACTGGCCATGTTCCGGCTGCTAACTTTTCTAACGTGAAAAACAGAACTACCTCGTCCACCACGACCGGTCGCATTGAGAACGTTTGAGACGGGCAGATGGCGGCGATTGAACCGGGAGTCTCTTAAGAAATGAAATCAACCCGGCTACTTGGCCTGACCGGTCTTTTTATCGGGGGCGTCATCGTCCTCGCAGCCTGCGGCTCTGACTCGGTGGAGGTTGTGCCCACACCCGTATTTGAGCCGACCGCCGCGCCCGCCGGCCAGGCGCCCGCAGCGGCGACCGGCACCTGCACCGCAAGAGACCGCGGTAACGGCTCCGACCGAAGCACCTGCATCTCCTGCGGGGGATGCAGGGAACGGCGAGGCGCTGTTCGGGGCGAACGGATGCTCGGGCTGCCACTCCACAGGCTCTAACAGGGTCGTGGGACCCGGCCTGTCGGGTATCGGAACCACGGGTGAGAGCCGCGTCGCGGGCCTGAGCGCGGATCAATACCTGAACGATTCGATAGTGTCCCCGGACGATTTCATCGTCGAAGGCTTCCCCCAGGGTTTGATGCCGGGTACGTTTGGCGAGACACTTTCCGAGCAGGATGTGGCGGATCTGGTCGCCTACTTGATCTCGCTTCCGTAAGCGACGCACGCCGGGTTACGCGGCTGACAGTCCCCCTGGTTAAGGGTCAAGCCGCAACCCGGGATGACCCACCTGTCAGCCCGTGCGGTGTGCGGCGTCACTGCCCCTTCCTAACGAAGGGGCACGGGGGAGCGGTAGCTTCTCCAGTGGTGCGCGGCGCGGCGTCCTGCTGAACCCCCGCAGTTGTGAATCCAGCGACGTGCAAGCGGGCTGCCCATCTGCCTGCGTGAATCGCGCTATCTGAATTGCGGTCGCCTCTTGACGCGACCCGGCCCCCGATTGATGCGACTAATTGGTCCAATAATCTAGAAGGCCGGCTTCTGGGTCAGGACACTCTGGATTCCCGTATATACGGGAATTACCGGGCGATGCGGTTCCGGGCAATCGACCCGTAACCCGCAATCCGCGCCTGGCTCGTACTGGCCGGGAGACGGGGTCGCGGAAAGCTGCTTAATCCCGGCCGGCGATAGCGCGAACGATCTTCGCCGCCATCACCGCTGCGCCGAACCCGTTGTCGATATTCACCACGGCGATTCCGGCAGCGCAACTGTTGAGCATCGCCAGCAGGGCGGCGATCCCGCCGAAACTTGCGCCATACCCGGCGCTTGTCGGCACGGCGATCACGGGCGCCTTGACCAGCCCGGCGATGACACTCGGCAGAGCGCCTTCCATCCCGGCGATCACCACCAGCACCTTCGCCTCCCGCAACGCCGGAAGCGATCCAAGCGTCCGGTGCAACCCGGCCACACCCACGTCCACGATGCGATTCACGTCACAGCCCATGAGCCGGGCCGTCTCTGACGCCTCTTCTGCGACGGGCAGGTCGACGGTCCCGGCGGTAACCACCGCCACGCCCTCGACGAGCGGCTCCTGCGGCCTGCCATCCGCCC
>JADFRU010000275.1:0-3331 GCA_022561115.1 Chloroflexota bacterium
TGGCGGGAGGATTGGGGGCGGGATGGGCGAGGACGTGGGCAACGGTCGAGGAGTCGGGCCCGGCCTGAGGGGCGGAGGTGTTGGGACCGGCTGAGTTGGAGACGCCGTCGCCGGGGCCGCAGTGGGCTGGGGGCTCGGGGTAGCCTCGGGGATTTCTACCGGGCTTCCAGAACATGCGGCTGCCCCTATAGCGATGAAAGTCGCGACGAACAGAACAAAAAGCTTCATCCGGCGGATGCCACTTCGGCGAGCCTGATTGCGCGATCGGCCGCCGCATTGAGGTCGGGGACCCGGTACTGCGCGGCCTCAACGTCCTCTCCGCGTTTCAACGCCTGCGCAGCTCGCCGTGAGAACACGAGGACCGCTTCGCTGACCACCCGGCCCGTCGCTTTCCTCACAGCGGCGACGTACGCCCCGAGTTGCGCTTCATATCGTTCGGCTGCAGCATCCGTGCGGTCGGTCTTGTAGTCGACGATCACCAGTGACCCGTCCTCTTCCTCAAACAGCAGATCCACGTACCCCTCCACGATCACCCCTGATTCACCGACAGCCGCGCTGACGAAAGTTTCCCGCCATGCTCGCCCTTTCCGATAGGCGTCAGCGGCGCGCTCCATCACGGGGGTCTTCAGCGTCGCCGCCGCCAGCTCCAGGATCTCTTGCTCGTAACTGGCGACATCGTGGGCCGGGGCGTGTCGCGCCGCCAGCGTGCCGAGCATCGCCAACATGCCGGGCGCCGAAGATTCAGACAGGTCCACATCCTGCAACACGGCGTGAACGGCGCGCCCGATAGAAGACGCCGCCCTCCCACGCCTCCAGGGGTCGAGTTCGATCTGCTCGTCCTCTGTCTTGGGCGGTGGGGAAGCATCACCAGACTCGTGGAGTGATGACGCCGCGACCAGCGGGGAGGCCGACATTTTCCGGATCAACTCCACCCGTGCTCGCTCCCACACATCGGGATCATCCAGTGCGTGATCTGAAAGCGCCCCGGCGTCTTTTCGCGGCCGGGCCGTTCCGGCATGTCCCGCGACCGGGACTATCGGAGACCAGGTCTCGGGTGCGTCCCCGGAGTACTCAACTATCTGCGCTGCCTGGGATTTCCCGTCTCTGGCCTTTCTGAAAGTGCTGACGATCAGGTGGTCCATGGCGCGCGTCGCCGCCACGTACATGAGGCGCACGTTCTCCAGCTTCCCGGCGGTTTTTTCCTGATCTCTGAGCGCATCGAACCCGCCGGTCTCGAAATACGTACCGCCGGACCCCATCCTGACCCCGATGGGCACGGGAGCGTCCGGGCGGTGATCGAACAGGGCGTTTTCCGCACGGGAGTTGAGATCTGAATTCAAACCGGTCAGCATCACGATCGGGAACTCCAGGCCCTTTGCGGCGTGAACCGTCATCACCTGTACGACGTGACCGGCCTCGCCGGTGGCGGCGTCCGGGGCGCGCACGTCGCGCTCAGCCTGCTGCCTCGCCCACAACACGAAATCGCGTAGCGTGGCCCGTCCGCTCTCGGCCAGGCTCCGTGCCATCTCGGTGAGGAACTGTATGCGTGACCACCGTTCTTCGGTCCGGCCTCCCACGAGCGCCAGCTCGCGAAGCCTCCGCTCCCGTACAAACCGCTCGATCAACACCGCCGGTGAAGCGTCCAGCCGTCCGTCATGCAACGCCCGCAACGACGCGAAAGCCCTGGCCACAGGGCCATCCATCCCGGGCGCACGGGCGTCAGGCTCGTTCAAATAATTGAAAGCGTGCCCGTTCCGTGACCAGGCCCAGATGTCAGCGTCAGAGCAAGCGTATGCCGGGGATCGGAGCGCCGCCACAACGGCCACCTGGTCGGTCGGGTCGTCGATCGCCGTCAGGGCGCTCAACAGGTCTCGCACGTCCTCCGTGACGAAGATCAGCGAGTTCCCGACGGTTGTGAACGGCACCTCATGCTCCTCCAGCGCACGCTCCAGCAACGGAAGCGCGGTCCTCCTGGGGATCAGGATGCAGAGGTCCCCGAACGCCGACGCTCGCGGTCCATCTTTCCCGCGCACCATCCATCGGCCGTCGCCGATCTCCCTCGCAACTCGCGCCAGCTCCGCCATCTCCGTACGGCGCACCGGGTCGATGCGCGTCTCCGGCAACTCCTCCCCCACGAGGTGAACACCGAAGCGCGGTTCTGCATCGGGAGGTACGTCGTCGCTCTCCAACGCAACGTACTCGGCCTGGTACGGACTTCCACCGCCGTCCATCCAGCGATCAAACACATGATTGATCCAGCCGACCAGCGACGTGTTAGAACGAAAATTCTGGGTGATCCGCGTGAGGCCGTCTTCCATATCGGAGCGCAGCCGGTTCAGCGTCGGCAGGTCGGCATGGCGGAAGCGGTAGATCGACTGCTTCGGATCGCCGACGACGAACAGCGCACCCGGCGTTGGGCGTCCGACGCCCTCACGGTCGGTCAACTTCCGCACCAGCTCCACCTGCAACGGATCGGTGTCCTGGAACTCGTCGACGAGGATGTAGCGATACCGTTCCTGGAAGTGAAGCCGTGCGGAATCGTCTTTGAGCAACTCCACCGCCCAGGTGAGCATGTCGTGGAACTCCGCCCGTCCGGCGCTCCGCCGCTCTTCGGCGTACGTTGTGACAAACTCCCGTAACGGTTCCAGCAGCTCGCCGAGCGCGACCCGGCGGAGGTCCGCAAACTCGCCGTTCAACATGTCCTGCAGGTCTTTCAGGCTGGCCTTAATTGACTTGCAGGCGTTGACGCCGCTCTCGTCGTCGTCCCAGTCTTTCTGCGCACCCCGGCTCGCGGAGATTCCGTTCTTGGGCAGACGGGCCAGCAGCCAGTCAGCATCCGCAGTTTCAGGGCCGATCTTCTCCAGCCGCATGGCGAGCGCATTAAACGTCTCAAGGCGTTCCGTCAGCCCGTCACCTTCCGGCAGGCGGCAGAACCGCGCCATACCGGGCAGCCATTGTCCGGCCTCGACAATGGCCCGCGCTGTGACTCGCGGGACGCCGCCCGTTTCCTTGAAGTCATGATTGGCGATCAGGTGGTAGTTGGCATGTAGCTGCCGCGCCGTGTCGTACAGAGCGGTGAGCGGCCTGTCCAGGCCGAGACGGAAAGCCGTGGCGAGCGCGCGCGCGAACTCACCTTCGTCCGGCTGATCGTCGAGCCAGCGGGACCATGCCTCGTCGAACTCAAGCTCGGCCTGCACCTCGTCGACCGGCTCGATCACGGGCGGCAACCCCGCCTCCAACGGACGCTCTCGCAACATGGAAAGAGCGAACGAGTCGATCGTCTGAATTACGGCGAAGTCGATCTCACGCAGGGCGTCATCCAGCTTCTGAC
>JADFRU010000276.1:0-3315 GCA_022561115.1 Chloroflexota bacterium
CCAGAGATTAAAGCGCGTCCGCGCGGCCGGAGGAGGAGGACATAGCACGGTTTCCGTGCTTGGCGACGATCGCGCCCGCGCCGGCCGCGACGAACGCCGCCGTGGTGGAAATGTTGAAGGTTTTCTGACCGTCACCGCCGGTGCCGCAGGTGTCCACCGTCGGGCCGTCGAACTCGACATGCAGCGACACGTCCCGCATGGAGCGCGCCATCCCTGCAATCTCCTCCGCCGTCTCGCCTTTCATGCGCAGCCCGGTGACGAACGCCCCGAACTGCGCCGGAGTGACCTCACCCGCCATGATCTGGCGCATCACGTCGGCTGCGGCGTCGACCGGCAGGTCGCGGTGCTCGACGATCTCCGATATTGCTTCTTTGATGTCCATGATGTCCCCCCGCAGGGGCGGTCCTGGGATTGTGATCTGGGGGTTGCGATCAGGCGCCAACGGGCGCGGGCATCTTCATGTCAAGGAAGTTCTGGAGCAGCGCCTTGCCCGCCACCGTCAGGATCGATTCAGGGTGGAACTGCACGCCCTCGACGGGCAACTCACGATGCCGGACGCCCTGGATAATGCCGCCGCGGCTGTGTGCAGTCACTTCAAGGACATCCGGGACCGAGTCCGGCTGTATCGAGAGGGAGTGATACCGGACCGCCTCGAACGGCTCCGGCAACCCGGCGAATACGCCCTTGCCATCGTGAGAGATCATCGACGTTTTGCCGTGCATGATCTCGCCCGCGTGTGCAACCGTCGCCCCGTACGCCTCGCCGATGCACTGGTGGCCCAGGCAAACGCCAAGCACCGGGACCTCCTGGCCGAAGTGGCGTATTGCGTCGATCGAGATACCGGCGTTCTCCGGTGTCGATGGGCCGGGTGAGACCACCACGCGTTCCGGTTGCATGGCGATCAGTTCATCGAGGCTGGCGGCATCGTTCCGGACCACCTCGACCTCCGCTCCCAGCTCGCACAGGTACTGGTACAGGTTGTAGGTAAAGCTGTCGTAGTTGTCTATGAGTAGCAGCATTTCATCACTCCCCGGCCGTTTCCGGGTATCGCGGGTCGCCCGGGATTCTCTCGGGATTGGGATTTATGGGCGCGGTGTCGGCCGGAGGCGGCTCCGGCGCGTCGGGCGCGTTGATCGAGACCCTTATCGACGGATCCTGGCCCGTGGTCCTGATCGAGTAGGTCGTGCCCGCCGGCACGTACACAATGTCGCCGGGCCGGGCGTTCATCGCCCCCTCATCGCCGATTCTCCACGTCACCTGGCCGAACAGCACGATCCAGATCTCGTCATTGTCCGGGTTCACAAGATCGAAGACCGCTTCGCCGGGCTGGTTGTAGACCACGCGAACGCGGTTCCGGTCGTTCACGATCACATCCTCGCTCCACGGCGTCTCCTCGTGGAGCGCGAGCAGCTCGGACAGCTTCGTCCGGGTCTGATTCAGGAGCGGATTGTTGTCGGTTTTCGCCATTGATTCCCAATCCAGTCGTGGGATTGCGTGCTGCAGAGACGATTTTAAGAGTGGGTCCGGGGCTGTTCCCGGGAAGGCCCGCTTACCCGGGGAACGCTTACAGGGAGAGGGTCAGTCCTCGCCCATATTTTCTTCCGCGTGGTCGATGGCCCGCATCATCGCCGCCATCTTGCTGATCGTTTCCTGGTACTCGCCCTCGGGCGTGGAGTCTGCGACGACGCCGCCGCCGGCCTGGATGTGGGCGACGCCGTCCTTGAACACGATCGTCCGGAGCGATATCGCCGTGTCCATGTTGCCGTCGTAGCTGAAGTAGCCCGCGGCTCCCGCGTAACCGCCGCGCCTGTCCGGCTCCAGCTCCGCTATGAGTTCCATCGCCCGGACCTTCGGGGCTCCTGACACGGTCCCCGCCGGAAAGCCGGCGCGCAGAGCGTCGTAGGCGTCCATCCCGTCTCGCAGGGTGCCGGTGACGTGGGATACCAGGTGCATTACGTGCGAATAACGCTCGACATCCATCTGCTGAGACACCTTCACGGTGCCCGGTTTGGACACGCGCCCCACATCGTTGCGACCGAGATCCAGCAGCATCACATGCTCCGCCCGCTCCTTCTCGTCAGAGCGCAACTCTTGCTCCAGCGCAAGGTCCTCTTCCGGCGTCTGACCGCGCGGCCGCGTACCGGCGATAGGGTGGAGCGCCATCTCGCCGTCGATCACCTGCACAAGCATCTCGGGCGATGCGCCGACAAGCTGGAACCCGTCCATATTGATGTAGAACATGTACGGGGACGGGTTGACCGCGCGTAGTGACCGGTACAGGTCAAATGGCCGGACATCCGTGCGGCGGGACATCCGGTGAGACAACACCACCTGGATTACTTCACCGTCGTAGATGTTCTTTTTCCCGACCTCGATCATGTGCGCATAATTTTCGCGGCTCATGTTCGACTCGGCCTCGTAGCTGCGCCCGCCGTTGGACCGCCCGCCCTTGGATTGTCCGCCCTTGGATCGTCCGGGGAAAGATGGCCCCGGCTCGACGGCGTTGCCGTAATCAGCGCTCCCTTCGGAGGTCTGTATCCCGGGTCCGGGGGCCGATATACGCCGGTAAGCGTGCCGGGGTAGCGGACCCTGCAACCGGTTGACCAGCGTTTCCACCTTCTCTGTCGCCGCCCGGTACGCCTGCTCGGCGTCTCCGTTGATAAATGCGTGCGCCACCACCGATATCTTGTGCTGTACGTGGTCGAAGATCAGAAGTCCGTCGACGAGCATGAATACCGATTCCGGCACGTCGACGCCCCGGCCCGGCGCTTGTGGCACACGAGGCTCAAAGTACTTGATCGCATCGTACGAAATGTAGCCTACGGCTCCGCCCGAGAAGCGAGGCAAGCCGGCAACCTCTGCGTAGCGCACCTTCATCATCCGGGTCTTGAGCAGATCAAGCGGATCTACCTCGCCGCCGGGCTCGCCCGGTCCGGTGCGCAAGACCTCCAGCGGCTCCGCGCCGATGAAGCTGTAACGCGCCAGGTTTTCGCCGCCCTCGACCGATTCCAGCAGGAACGAGTAAGGCCCTCGTGCGACTTTCAGGTAGGCGGAAACGGGGGTTTCAAGATCGGCGCTGATCTCCCGGTAAACGGGGATCGTGTTGCTCTTGTCCGCAAGCGCTTTGAACTGTTCAAAAGATGGGGTGTGCATGGGTCTCTCCCGAGCTGCAGGGAACCGCGACGGTACCCGGGGCGGTGGTGAACGACGAAGACCTGTGACTTCGCCAGACCCACCGCAGCGCTACCGGGCGTATCGTGACCGTCCCGCGCGTCTCGTGCGGGTTCACGCCGCGTGTCGTCCCTGAAGGCGTGG
>JADFRU010000277.1:0-3305 GCA_022561115.1 Chloroflexota bacterium
AAGACCTGATCCATACCGGCGCACACAAGATCAACAACGCCGTCGGCCAGGCCCTCCTCGCTCGTCGTCTCGGCAAGAAGCGGATCATCGCTGAAACCGGGGCGGGCCAGCACGGCGTCGCCGCAGCGACCGTCTGTGCAATGTTCGGCATGGAGTGCATCGTCTACATGGGTGAGGTGGACATCCGCAGGCAGGCGTCCAACGTTCGCCGGATGGAACTTCTCGGCGCAACCGTCAGGACCGTGACCTCTGGCAGTCGCACGCTGAAAGACGCAGTCAACGAGACGATCCGTGACTGGGTCACCAATATCGAGACCACCCACTACATCATCGGAAGCGTAGTCGGGCCGCACCCGTACCCGATGATCGTGCGCGACTTCCAGGCGGTGATCGGCCGGGAGGCGCGAGCGCAGATCCTTGAGGTGACGGGACGGCTCCCTGACTACGCCGTGGCATGCGTGGGCGGGGGCAGCAACGCTATCGGCCTGTTCAGCGCCTTTGTCAATGATGACGAGGTGTCGTTGATCGGCGTCGAGGCGGCGGGGGAAGGCGTGGACACAGACAGGCACGCTGCGACGATGACGAGAGGCCGTCCCGGCGTACTGCACGGGGCAATGTCTTACCTGCTCCAGGATGAACACGGCCAGGTGCAGGAGGCCCACAGCATCTCGGCCGGGTTGGACTACCCGGGCGTGGGGCCGGAACACAGCTATCTGAAAGACACGGAGCGGGCGCAGTACGTCGCCGTGACGGATGACGACGCGCTTCAAGGGTTCCAACTGCTGAGCCGTACGGAGGGGATCATCCCGGCGCTGGAACCCTCCCACGCGCTCGCCTATCTGTCCGGTTTTGTCCCGGCGCTTGACCCCGATGCGATCGTGTTGCTTCTGCTGTCCGGGCGGGGAGACAAAGACCTTGATACCGTTATCGACGCCCTGGACCGCAGGGCGCGCGCTGCTTCGTAACAGCCCAACCACGTACATTCACCCACGTGCGCCCGCCAGATCCCCCGGAATACGCCGGGTCCGGTGGAACAAATATCGTTGAATGGGATGGGGTTGGATGCTAATCTCAAATGATGCGTCGAAATTCGTCGCGGCGTCGCGTATCTTGCGACGATAGCTTCAGCGCGATCTGACGAAAAGGTTCGCTCTTTGCCCGAGGGGTTCGCCGAAACCTGGACGATTATCGCTATTGCCGGCGCGGTGGGACTGCTGGCCATCGGCGGTCTATTCCTTGTCTCGCAGATTCTTGCACCCAGAAGACGTAGCGAGCGCGGCCGGATTCCCTACGAATGCGGGATTGAAGCGACCCCGTTCTCCTGGTCCCGGACCAACATCCGCTACTACGTGTTCGGCCTCGCCTTCCTGATATTTGCTGTGGAAGCGGTCTTCTTATTTCCCTGGGCGGTGATTTTTCTGAAGGCGCCGCCGGCCGTGTTTTACGAGATGCTCATATTCCTCGGCATCCTGATGTTCGGGCTCATGTACGCCTGGCGGAAGGGGGCGTTGAGTTGGAGATAGAGAGAACTGAAGGCCGGGGCAACACCCCTGCGCCAAGTCCGTTCCAGCGCTCGGCGGTTCCCGGAGTAATTACGGCGAACGCGGACCAGTTGATCGCCATGGCCCGGAAATCTTCTCTGTGGCCCCTGACATTTGGCCTGGCATGCTGCGCTATCGAGATGATCTCGACATACATGCCGCATCACGATGTGGACCGTTTTGGAATAGTCACATGGCCGTCCCCGAGACAGTCTGACGTGATGATCGTGGCCGGAACCGTCGTCAAAAAAATGGCGGAGCCGATAAAGCTCCTGTACGAGCAGATGCCCGACCCGAAATGGGTCATCGCGATGGGAAGTTGCGCCACCAACGGCGGACCCTACTACAGGTCTTATTCCGTGGTGATGGGCGTTGACCACCTGATACCGGTCGATATCTATGTCCCCGGATGCCCGCCGCGCCCCGAGGCTCTTATGGACGCCTTTCTGAAGCTCCAGGACAAGATCCAGTTGGACGCTCGGGAAGGCAAGACCGGTTGACCACGGACGGTTCGTCAAAAGGCGGGGCCCGGAACAGCACCGGAGATAAGCCGGCGCGGCCTGCGCGCCGCGAGCCTGAGATACCACAGGCCGCCGTGGCTCTGACGCCGGAGGGCGAGGCGCTTGCCGAGGCGCTCCCGGTGATGCTTGCCTCTCACGGGGTTGAAATGAGCGCTGCTATCGATGAAGTCGTATGCCGGGTTCCGGCTGACCACCTGGTTGATGTGTGCCGACAGCTCAAAGACGATCCCGGCCTGGCGTTTGACTACCTGCGGTTGCTTACCGTGGTCGACTACGTGGAGCAAGACGGCGAGTTCGAGATCGTCTACCACCTGTATTCGCTCGGGCGTCACCACAAAATGATGCTCAAGACCCGTGTGCCGGAACGCCGCCCCACGGTGCCGTCGGTAACCGGTGTCTGGCGTGGCGCAGACTGGTACGAGCGGGAGATGCACGACCTTTTCGGGGTGAACTTCACCGGGCACCCGAACCTGGCGCCGCTGGTGCTGCCAGACGATTTTGAGGGATTCCCGGGTCGCAAGAGTTATCCGTTGAACGACTATGACGAGTGGTAAGCCGGTGACGGGGCCTGGAATGACCGCCGGGAACAGTTCTGGGACGAATCCTGTGGGTTCTCAGCGTCCCGGAGGATCTCCGCCTTCGCCGAGCTCAGAGCCCGGGACCATCGACATGATGGTCAACATGGGGCCGCAACATCCGGCCACCCACGGGGTGTTCCGGATGGAACTCCGCGTCGACGGCGAGCGGATTCTGGACCTGGTGCCGCACATCGGATACCTGCATCGGGGCTCCGAGAAACTTTGCGAGTACGAGCTTTACAGCCAGATCATCACGTTATTTGACCGGCTCGATTACGTCTCAAACTTCAACAACGAACTCGTGTTCGTTACCGCCGTCGAGAAGCTGATGGGGGTCACTCCGCCGCCGCGTGCAGAGCTGATCCGCATGATCATGTGCGAGTTCAACCGCATCTCCAGCCATCTGCTCTTTTACGGCACATTCGCCATCGACATGGGCGCAATTACGCCCCTTCTCTACAACTTCAGGGACCGTGAGAAGATCGCGGCGCTGTTCGAGTCGGTAAGTGGCGCCCGGATGATGCACAACTACTTCCGGGTTGGTGGCGTGAAGCAGGATGTCGCAGGTGACTTCATCTCGCGATCCCTCGGGCTGTGCGATGAGCTGGAGCGCGGCATCGACGACTCCGACCGCCTCCTGTCCGAGAACGAAATATTTATTGAGC
>JADFRU010000278.1:0-3288 GCA_022561115.1 Chloroflexota bacterium
ACTTCGAGATGTCGTGCGTAAACCAGGATGATGTGTGGCAGATCATGGAGGAGCTGTACACGACCATTATGCGCGAGACCCGTCCGGACCTTGATGTGCCCACTCCTTTCCCGCGTATGACTTACGCGGAGGCGATCGAACGCTACGGGAGTGACAAGCCGGACCTCCGGTTTGGCATGGAGGTGTCCCGGCTGACGGAGATCGCGTCAGGTTCCGGATTCGGCGTGTTTGAATCTGTCGTCGCTTCCGGCGGGGCGATCCGGGCGATAGTCGCACCGGGCTGCGCCGGTTACAGCCGCCGTCAGACGGACGAGCTGGTGGAGTTCGTGCGGAGCAGCGGCGCCTCGGGCTTGATCCCTGTGCACATCTCCGAGAGTCTTGAAAGCCTGGATGACGCCACTCTGGACGACATCCGCTCGCCCATCCGGAACCATGTCTCGATCGAGACGCTGAAAGAGATGGCGCGTACGGCCGGCGCCGGGCCGGGCGACCTGATGTTGATCATCGCCGGGACTGAGAAGGTCGTGAACGTGGCGATCAGCAACCTGCGCACCGAGATGGGCAGGCGGCTTGAGCTTGCGGACCCGGGCGTGTTCAAGTTCGCCTTCGTGGTCGACTTCCCGTTGTTCGAGTGGGACGATGACCGGGATGGTTGGACCGCGATGCACCACGTGTTCTCCTCTCCGCGGCCGCAGGACGTAGAACTCCTTGATACCGACCCCGGCGCTGCACTGGGCCAGCTTTACGACCTGGTCTGTAACGGGGTTGAACTTGGCAGCGGAAGCATCCGGATTATTGATCGCACGGTGCAGGAGAAGGTGTTCGAGCTGATCGGTCATTCAAGGGACGATGTCGCCGAACGCTTCGGGCAACTGCTGCGCGCTTTTGAGTACGGTGCGCCGCCACACGGCGGAATGGGTCTGGGACTTGACCGGATAGTGATGCTCTTAGCGGGTGAGGACAATATCCGTGAGGTGATTGCATTCCCGAAAACGCAGGCAGCGGTAGATCCGTTGTTCGACGCGCCCGGCCCGATCACCCAGGAACAATTGGACGAACTGTCGATTCGCGTAATCGAGTCTGGCGGATAACTGCAAGCCACGGCAGGTATCCGCCCCGGTGCCGGATGCCGGGCTATCGCGGTGATATAATTCTGACTCCCCTGCAATCGTGAACATCAATCGCGAACGGAGGGAAAATCGCGCCACGGGAGAAATCAAAATTGAAGGTCACCCAGGACGAGGTCGTGGACCGGCAAGCGCTGCTCCACGTAGAGGTAGACGACGAACGGCTGGAAGCGCACCTGCAGCGCGCCTATAAGAAGCTCGTCCAGCGGACCACTATTCCCGGGTTTCGCAAGGGCAAAACGCCACGACGCCTGTTCGAGCAGATGGTCGGTCGATCGGTGCTTGTCGAGGAGGCGCTTGAGACCCTGGTTCCGGACGCCGTTTCGGCGGCGATCGAACAGGAAAAGATCGATGCCTATGGCACGCCGAGGGTTGATGTCGTTGAGTCGGAACCGGTTCCAAAACTGGACATAACGGTGCCTCTGCGTCCCGCGGTCACCGTGGGCGATTATGCCGGGTTGGGCCTGAAGGAAGAACCGGAAGAGGTCACGGACGAGCGGATCGACAAGGCCGTGGAGCAGGCTCAGTTGAGCCAGGCCACATGGGACCCTGTCGAACGACCGGTCGAGGTCGGCGATCTCACGGTTCTAACGGTCGAGGGTAAGGCCGGCGATGAGGATGTTCTGAACGGCGATAACGTTGAGTTCATCCTCAGCGCGGATTCCCAGACGCCCCTTCCCGGGTTCACGGAACAGGTTGTTGGCATGGAGGCCGGGCAGTCCCGGGAGTTCTCGCTGGATATCCCCGAGGACTTTCCGGGAGAGCAGGTCGCCGGCAAAACGGTCAACTGCAAGGTCGAGTTGTTCGAGGTCAAGTCGCACAATGTTCCGGAAGTGGACGATGACCTCGCTCGCAGCGTCGGGGAGGGTTACGAGTCCATTGAAGAGATGCGGGCCGGGTTGCGCACCCAGTTTGAGGAAGCGGAAAGCGTCACCGCCAGAAGGCAATTCCAGGAGCGAATCCTGGACGCCCTGTTGGAGACGAGCGAGTTCGACATCCCGCCGCTGATCGTCGAGCATGAAGCGGAGCACGTTCTGTATGACCAGCAGGAAGCGCTGGCGCGCTACCAGGTCTCGATGCAGGACTATATGCAGAACGCGGGCAAGAGCAGCGAAGAGTTGCTCGAAGAGGCCAGGGAGTCCGCCCTGACACGGCTCAGGCGCACACTCCTGATCGAAGAGATCGCAAGGATCGAGGAGATCGAGGTCACGGACGAGGATGTGACGGCCGAGACGGATACGATGCTCGCCGCCGCAGGACCAAACGCCGATCGCTCGCAGGTTGAGTCGGACGAGGCGCAATCATCGATAAGATCAATGCTGTTGAGACGAAAGTCCGTCGAAAAGCTCGCGGAGATAGTAGAGTCAAAGGGAGGGACGTCCGCGAGGACCGCGTCCGCTACCTCCGGCGAGTCAGCGGATGCCGATACGCCTGAGAGCGAAGAAGAGGGCGCGGACGATAAATCAGAAGACTGATCCCCGGGACCGGTGGTCACTCAAGCACGAATACACGGCACGTATGCAGCATCGGAGCCAGCCCGTACTGCTCGCTTGTAGCCCTGTTGGCCGGAGTCTGCCGGTCATCAAGATAAAGGATTCCTGAATGCTGATGAGGCCCGAACATTCAATGCAGCGCCCTGAAGATATCGTCCCGATGGTTATCGAGACGGGAGCGCGCGGCGAACGAGCCTTCGACATCTATTCGCTCCTGTTGAAGGAACGAATTATTTTTCTTGGCACGCCGATTAATGACCAGGTGGCGAATGTGATCGTCGCCCAGTTGTTGTACCTGGACCGGGAGGACCCGGACAGGGACATCAACATGTACATCAACTCGCCGGGCGGGGTAATTTACTCCGGCCTTGCGATCTACGACACGATGCGGATGCTACGCGCCGAGGTTTCGACGATTTGCGTCGGCGCCGCTGCGAGCATGGGCACGATACTTCTCGCCGCCGGGCAGAAGGGCAAGCGTTACGCGCTGCCCAACTCCACCATCCACATGCATCAGCCCATGGGCGGTGCGTCAGGTCAGGCCAGCGATATCGAGATCCACGCCCGTGAGATTCTGCGTCTGCAGGACACGCTCAGGGGGATTCTCGTGGAATCCACGGGCAAGTCGTACGACACGATTGCCCGCGATACCGACCGCGACCGGTTCA
>JADFRU010000279.1:0-3288 GCA_022561115.1 Chloroflexota bacterium
CCCTGTTTGCCGTGGCATGCTCAAGCGGAACGCCCTCAGCGTCGTTAAGTGCGCTGGCCTTCGTGGACACGCCGGAGTGCGAGTCCATCGCCGAACGTCTCCTGGACGAGCCGCTCCGGGAGATGAGGATCGGCCTCGTGACAGCGGGCGTGGCGGCGCTACTTACGGTGGAGGTGGCGGACGATCAGGGTTCCCGATCGCGCGGCTTGATGTGCCGTTCCGATGTGCCGCCGGGCACGGGGATGTTGTTCCAGTTCGGCGGGTTGACCGCGGGGTCGTTCTGGATGTTCAACACCCATGTTCCGCTCGACATCCTGTACTTCGATCAGTCCGGGCGCGTCGTCGGGTCCGCCGCCATGCTGCCATGCCCGAAAGACGGCGGGGAGTCCGAAGGCCGGTGGCGGGAGCGTTGCCTGGAGGAGGCGAGGGGATACGGGCCCGGTGCGAATTACGCCAGCGCGCTGGAACTCCCGGCGGACTGGCTCCGGGCGCAGGGTCTTGTCATGTCAGCGCTGCCTGAAGATCTGCGCCTCGTGGAGTTCAGCCCGTAAGCCGCTCGTTCAACCATCGCTCGGCGTACTCGCGGTCGTCACGCCCGCGGCCGGAGTTCACGTACAGCTCCGCCGGGCCGCCGAGCGCCGAGACAAGCGGCGAAGCGACATCGCTGTCCGGCCCGGCGCAGGCCAGCAGGACCTCTCCCGTGTATCCCGGAGCAAACCTGACCGGATCAAAGTAAGCGAGAGTGCGAGACGCTTTATCGGCGTTTTCCGGATGTGCGTGAACGTAGTCGTTCAACTCCTCCAGCGGATAGCTGTCAGACCAGTAGACCTGGCCCGACGCAGAGCGAAGGATCAACGGCCCTGACAGTAGTACCGCCCTGACGGCGTCCGATCTCATGGACGCAGCCATCAGGCCGGCCTCACTCCCCGCGACGGCCAGCCTCCCGCCTTCTATTTCCGGCCGTCCGGCCAGCCAGTCAAGTCCCGTTAAGACGTCAGCGATTATGTCCCGGTACCGGTACTCGCCTTCACTTTCCAGCCCGTCAGTAAGCAGCCCGGGGTACGCAGCGGCGTACTCCTCGTCCGCCAGCCGTTGGCCCCGGTGGACAAGCGTGAGGACCGCGTAGCGCTGCCTTCGTCCATACGGGGAGATGTGCACCACGCTCCCGTAACCGGGCGCCTCAAGCAGGCCAGGGAACGGGCCGTCACCGTTCGGAACTGAAAAATACCCGAACACGCGGCCTTCGCCGATCGAAGGCAGCCGGATGGTGTACGCCGTCGATCCCTCGGTTGATCGCAGCGGCAACGGTTCGAGAGCCACATCGGCGTACGAGAGACTGCGGACCTGGCCGTCCACCGCCTCCCAGAAGCCGTTGAACTCGTCGACGGTCAGGTTTTCCGTGTTCTCAGGGTTGCCGGATTTCGCGGTGGCGGGTGGCGGGTCGCCCGGGTCAAATTTGGCCACAGGCTCTGGCTTGAGCCGAAGTGACAGGAAGGCTTGAACCACTTGATCGTGTCCCACAAGAGACCCTGCGTCGTGAGCGCAACGGTTGTACGGATACAGCTTTTTGTCGGCGCTTCCGATCTGCTCAAAGAGTGCGAAGCCTGTTTCCGGCGGGCATACATCATCCTGCAGCCCGATATTCACGATAACGGGAGCGCGAATCGCGGGCGCAAAATGATGAATGTCGTAGTAATCAAGCACGCCCCGGATCAACGGTTCTCGCTCCGGGTAGATCCGCAGATACTCGTTTATCTCCTCGTACGGGTACGAGTGCGTGAGGGAAGCGGCGTCCATGTACGAGCAAAGGTACGGCGCGCCCGCCGCTGCAGCCGCTACCGAATCCGCACGGAGCGCCGCAACCAAAAGGGTCAGCGCGCCACCCTGGCTGGAGCCGGTGACGCCCACACGCCGGGCATCTACCTCCGGCAACCCCGCAAGGATGTCAAAGGCGCGTACGGCGTCCATATAAAAGCCGCGGTACGCGTAGTTATCCCGGTCCGTGATGTTGTGCGTCAACAGCCCCGGGTAGCCGGGGTTGAACTCCGAGTTGGAGCGTAACTTCCCCCGGGGAGCGACGCTGAAGGCCGCGTATCCAAGACGGGCCCAGTCTTTCGGTATTTTTGGCTCGCTGACGTAGCCGGGGGCGATCAACAGGCCCGGCAACGGGGAGGTCCAGCCTATCGGTCTCGTAAACCACCCTGCGATGCGAAGGCCGCCGTAGCTGTCATACCGGACATCGAACACCTCTACGGTTTCGTCCGACCGGAAATCATCCCTGGTGAACGTCACGTTGGGCGGCACGCGATCAAGACTACGGAGGGTCTCCGCCCAGAACACATCAAAGTCTGCCGGGCGTATCGCTGTGCTGGTAAACGCGCTGGGATCGCGTCGGGGCATATCGTCTCCTGAACAATGCAACCGCGCTGCAAAAGGTCACGTGGATGATATATCGGGCCGCTATTATGAGTCGTCTGCGCGCCGGGGATCTGGTCCGGGTCGCCGGAAGCGTACACATGTGATTTGCCCCGGAGACCCGTTTGCCTGATCGACGCGTTCTTCTGATTGTCCTGGATGGTCTCGGGTACAACCGGGAACGGCTGGCCGCGCTAAAGGATGAGGCATGGAAAAGCCTCCCATCCAGTCTTTCCGGCCTTTTGCTCACGCAGGCGGAGTCAGTGCTGGCCCGTGACCCGGGAGCGACCGGTCGCGATCCGATGGACCTGGCAGCGGACGCGCTGCTGCCGGTCGCGGTGGAAAATCTGCCAGAAAACGCCGGTTTTGACGACGCGCTTTCCAGGCTCCGGTCACTCGAAGCTCTCGCAGCGGCGTCAGCCGGGACCGACGTGCTGGAACACGTGGCCGAGGTGGTTCGGACGCAGGCCACGCGGATGCGGTATGTCCCGGTAGCGGCTCACGCCAGGCACCTGGCGGACATCCGAAACTCCAACTTGACTATCCCGACGACCGCCGCCGGGCGATGGGCCGGGTTTGAGGATGTCACACCGCCGGTCCAGGGCAACTCGGATACGGGCCACCAGCAGATTACGAATCTGCGACTGGCGCCCCAGCTTCCGCTCGAAATCACTCAGTCCATCAACGACGGCAGTTTCTTCAGGAACCCGGAGCTGGCCGGTGTGGTGTCCCGGGCGGTCGCAGACCATCGCCCACTGCATTTCACATTCCTCCTCTCTGGAATGGGTGGCTCTGACGGCCGCGTCCATTCAGCATGGAGCCACCTGGAGGCGTTTCTGCGACTCGTGTTCGAGGTGCACTCCGCCGACCCAC
>JADFRU010000015.1:0-12834 GCA_022561115.1 Chloroflexota bacterium
GTGGCGGTGGCGCCGGAAACAGCGACCGGGCTACGGATCGTGGCCGGCTCCCAGAACACCTTTGCCACGGCGCGCGGAGTCACGTCAACCTGGCTCAGCGTGCGGAACATCGAGCTGGCAGAAGGGCGGCCGGTGTCTCCGGCCGACATCCTGAATGAGCTCCAGGTCGTCATCCTGGGGTCGAACGTCTTTGAACGTCTGTTCGAGTCCGGAAACGCGATCAGTCAAACGGTCCGGCTGGACGGCAGACAGTTCGTCGTCATCGGCGTGATGGAGCGCCAGGGTGGCACCGGGTTCGGCAACATCGATGACCAGATCCTGGTGCCGCTCACCACGGCGCATTTCCGCCTCAATGGAGGTCGAACACCCCAGGGCGACATAACCGTCAATACGATCAACATCCAGGCGGCGGGACCCGATTCGCTGGAAGCCGCACAGGCGCAGGTCGAAAGCCTGCTGCGACTTCGACACCGCCTCAGCATCGATGATGAGGACGACTTCACGGTCACGAACCAGCAAGACACGATAGACACGCTGGAGTCGACCACCGACACGTTCGTGGTTTTCCTGGCGGCCGTGGCGGGGATATCCCTCCTGGTGGGCGGTATCGGCATCATGAACATCATGCTGGTGTCGGTCACCGAGCGGACCCGGGAGATCGGGGTCCGCCGTGCTGTCGGAGCCAAGCGACGCGACATTCTGATGCAGTTCGTGACCGAAGCGACAATGCTTTCGGCCGCGGGCGGGCTGGTTGGCGTCGCGCTTGGTTCTGCGGTGGCCCGCGCCATTGATGGGCGGACATTCGGGTCTGAGACGTTCCAGACGGTGCTAAACGCTGACGTGGCGATCTACGCGCTGGGCGTGTCTGCTGCGATCGGGCTGTTCTTCGGGATCTACCCGGCGGCGCGTGCGGCGAGGCTGGACCCGATCGAGGCGCTGCGCCAGGTGTAGCTCACGCGTCGCCGTAAACCACGTCTTCCGACGAATTTCGTCGTGATACCTGTTTGTGATCCGAATCACGTTGTTGACAGGTTTCGTTTAGGGTGTTTACGCTGGTTCACTTTCGTATTCCGGTCGGGGCCTGGTCGCATCTCGTTTCACGAGGCGCCACTGCTTCAGTCAGGGAGATGTACGGCGTGGGATATCCCCGCCACGCACCTGCTGACCGGTCGAGGAGGTGGCTCATGGTCACGTCTGTGAACAAACCGGATGCCGCCAGGTCCGGCGCATCCCGGCAAGACGCGCCAGACGAAACGAGCTCACCAGTTCCTCGTCTCCGGTGGGCCTGCGCCTACCCCATGCCCGGAGTGCGCTACTACCGTTTCCTGCCTGACGCCCCTGATACGACAAACGCAACAGGGGCGCGGGAAACAACAGAACCCGCCCGTCCATCGACCGGTTCGGGAGCAGAGGTTCCAGGGGGTACCTGATGGCCTTCACAACCACTTGTCCGTACTGCAAAATGCCGTCGCTGGAAACCGGGTTCGCCCTGGCTGATGGCTACTCTCGATGCCATCTCTGCGGGTGGACCGAGATGTTCCGCGACGACTCCGACGAACGCGACGACGACTCGGGCCGGACGGCAGTGCTGCAGAGCGACGACGACACCGGATCGAGCGGAATCGCCATAAGAACCCGCTGATCGGACCCCTCAAGTACGATCATCCCGCCGGTCCCCGTCCCGGGGAGACGCCCGATCCTGCGCGGTCCGGTGCGTCCGGCGAAGTTCTGTTGACGAGATGTCCTCCCGGAACAGACTCGCCGGTATCTCCTGTAACAGCGCCTCGTAACCGTCCGGCACGTCGAGGTCCTTAACGGTCTTGAACCCGGCGTCCGTAAGCCGCCCGGCGACGACGAAAGCGCAACCTTCACGCCTGATCTCGGACATCGCGGCGAGCGTCGCTGAACCGGTGTCGTCGGGATCGGTTTGCGGCTCGTACGGCGGGTAGTACCCGTCATCGAACAGGCGCACCGCTGTGTCGTACCCGATTACGAAAGTCGAGCCCGGCATCAAACGGGATTTTTCCACAAAAGTCGGAGCGCGTGAGATAAGCGCGGTGTAGCGTCCGGCGAACTGCGAAATCCGCTCCCGGACCTGGTGTTCGGTCAGCTCCGGTTTGTCCACGTTGACGACCGAGAGTTCAAACACCCCCGAGCGGCCCGTAACCCGGGTGGCAGCACGGAGCATGCCCTCGTGGCCGCCGTGCAGCGGATTGAACGCTCCGGAGAGCACCACCAACCCGCTGTCCGCTCCGGGGCGAACCTGCCCGCCGGGGTCAACGGTGACAACCTGGACCTCTCCCGCCAGTACGGCGGCGAGCAGACGATCAGAGTCGTTCATCGGTAATGTTCAGATCTTCGCCGGGAAGCAACCCCGGATCGAGCGATTTCGAGATTCCGTTGCCCAGGGCGATCAGGTTCAAAACAAGCCTGCTGGCGACATCCTCCTCACCGGCACGGTCCCGGGCGCCCTTCTCAAACACTATCGTGTAGTCGGTCCGCCGCGTCGCCGTCCGCAACGCGCACGCCGCCCTGTGCGTCCCGCGCTTCGTGTAGTCGGTGGCGATGGTGGCCGTGCAGGAAACGCCAATTACCGCCGAGTCGTCATCGTCCCCCCTGAGTTCGATAGCGCGCTCGTAGGCGCGATCGGCCATTCGCACCGCTTCGTCGCGGGAAACGTGCGTCTCAGCCTCCACGCCGACGAACTCGTTCAGGGATTTCATCGAATACGGGACCAGCGCTTCCAGCACGGTGCGTGAAGTGCCGCCCTGGGCGAATAACCAGCCCAGCGCGGCCACGCCTGCGCCGGTCACCACGATCACCGCCTTCTCAGGCCGGGAATGGATCTCCTTCACGAGATCCACAATCACGCTATCGATATCACTCACCGCTCAAACTCCGCGCTCGTGGTGGACGTCGTCGCCTCTTACATCGGGACTCTCGTTCCCGGGACACTCAATCAAGGTGGAAAACCTCTTCGAGTACGACCATGTTCTCATCGGGCCTGCCGCCATCAGGCGCGTCGAAGAACGGCTCCATAAGCGCCTGCCAGCGCGAGTTTGCGTCTTCTCCAGCCATGCCGTCGAGCGCCGCTTCAAAACTTTCCGGCACCTCCACGTACCCGAACATCATCCCATCGGGCCGCATGAACAGGCTGTAGTTGTGCCACCCGTGCCGCCGCAGCGCGTCCAGCATCTCGGGCGTCACGTTTCTGTGGTGTTCCTTGTACTCCTCGATGAGACCCTCTTTGACCTTGAGGAGAAAACCGATTCTCTGCATATCACGGCCCTTCCGGGACTTCGCTTGCTCTGAAATATCCTGGGCCGAATGACGGCCGGGTGCGCGGTATGCTACCGAACCGCCGCACGCCGATGAACCGTCTTACCCTTTTGATCGGAGCCGCTCGTAATGAAGAGTTACGCCCAGGCCCTGGACCTGAAAGACGACCCCGAAACGGTCGCAAAGTACAAGGAATACCACCGGGCCGTATGGCCGGAGGTGCTGGAATCTCTCCGCTCGATCGGCATCTCAAAGATGGAGATATTCCTCCTCGGGACGCACCTGTTCATGTACTACGAGGCGCCGGACGATTTCGTGCCGGAGCGGGATTTTCAGGCGTACACGGACGCCAACCCGCGCGCCGAGGAGTGGAATGACCTGATGATGGCGTTCCAGGTCAGGGTCCCGGAGGCCGGGCCAGACGACTGGTGGACAGCGATGGAGAAGGTGTTCGACCTCGAAGAGTAGAACGCCCGGGGTCCTGTTCGCGCCCGGTTCCATATCACACGGTCCTCCGCATCACACAGTTCCAGCCAGAGGTTGAGCTGCACAGCCAATGTCGATAAAAGCGCCGCAGGGGCCGCCTGTCCAGACCGCCGGCCCCAACGCCGGCCTCCGGTTCATGCGGTACGGATTCCCGGTAGTCCTCGTGATGGCCGCGATATTCGCCGTGTCGCAGATGTCCGCGGACGCCGTAAACGATGCTCCGTCTTCCGGGCTTTTGACGGCTTTGTTCGGCCAGTTCATCGACGAGATCGCTCATTTCTCCGAATATTTCGTATTGAGCGGGCTGATACTACGCTGGATACTGGCCGTGAAAGCGCCACCCGGCGCGCCGCGGCCAGATATCGCGCTGGTCCGGTCTTTGGCCCTTATAGCGGTGGGCCTCGCGATCCTGTACGGCGTCAGCGACGAGGCCCACCAGTGGTTCATCGACGGCCGTTCCGTGGAACTGGCAGACCTGCTGGTTGACGGGATCGGCGCAACAGCCGGGGCGACGATATACCTGTCCATCTACCTCGCCTGGCGTGCTTACGGAAGCCGAAGCCCCGGGCGACAACCGGGCCGCCGCAGGAACGATCGGGCGACCACGGAACAAACTTCAAACACTGGGGTGACTCAAGGGCGTGGCGATGATTAGGCGAGTACAGTTCAGGCTCATGGCATCCGGAACGTATGCGTGTGCGCCGCGCTCCACGCCTCGACTTCCTGGAACCGGCGGGGCCGCCCGTCCGTCTGGAAACCGGTCATGACATCGTCATCGTTCGAGACGTGGGAGCTTCGGGAACGCCAGAAAAAGCTTCTGGAGTTGATAGAGGCAGCGGTCGCCATGGCTGAAGAGATGACCTGGCCGCCACAGCCCATTTACGTCAGTAACCGGATTCGAGAACAATTAGTCCCCGCCCTGTTCGACGCCCGGACATATATCGAGGTCGGTGAAGTAGCGGCGCCCGCTATCCGGGACCGATTGATCGCTGCGCGCCTCGTCGCCGCGGACCTGTCCAGTGAAGACGGGGAATTCGACCGCCTTTTCAGCCGGTTACGCGCCATCTCCGAGGAAGCCGACAACATTGCCAGGCTGGCATAGAATCCCGAACGCACATGCTACTATTCGCATCGTGATGACGCGTTCGGGCAGACCGCCCCGGACGCATGTTTCGCGACCCCCTTTTTGACCGCCTGCCGGAACGGTGCTTACGAATTGAGCGATGCCAGGGTAGTTATCCAGGTCGATACCAGGTACGAGGATGCTTTCGAGGCCGGCCGCCTCGACAACTTGCTTCTGGACGTGGCGGAAACCACCCTGCTCCGGGAGAAGGTGGCCGGACCTGACCGGGTGACCGTGATAATCACGGACGACGAGGCGCTGCGCAAGCTGAACCGAGAGTTCATGGGATACGACGAACCGACGGACGTGCTGTCCTTCAACACGAGGCCCGGAGACACGGACGCGCGTCCCGGAGCCGCCGCCGACGGCCCGGGTATCGCCGGCGGATGGCCGGACGCGGCGGGCGAAGAGTCGGACGCACTCGGGGACATCGCGATCTCGTTCGAGCGTGCCGTCGCCCAGGCGCAAGCGGCCGGGCATGATCTCTCCCATGAGCTGTCCGTGCTGACCGCCCACGGCGTGCTGCACCTACTCGGATACGATCACGCTGAGCCGGACGAAAAACGGGTGATGTTTGGCAAGACGGACGAGATTCTTGCCGTAGTGGCGGATCGTCTGGATCGCTCCCCAGACCGACCCGGGGACCGGGCAAATGCCTGATCGCAACCAGGTCTTCTACCGGAAGTGGCGCCCCCAGAGATTTGATGAGGTGGTGGGGCAGGACCACGTCACACACACCCTGCGGCAGGCGATCCGGACAAACCGCGTCGCTCACGCCTACCTGCTATGCGGACCGCGCGGCACCGGCAAGACATCGACGGCTCGCATCCTTGCCAAGGCGTTGAACTGCCTCGACCAGCGAGACGGTGAACCGTGCGGCAGTTGCGACAACTGCGTCGCCGTAACCGAGAACCGGATGCTGGACCTGATCGAGATCGACGCCGCATCCAACCGCGGGATAGACAACATCAGGGACCTGCGTGACAAGGCGCGCTTCGCCCCCAGTTCAGGCGCCTACAAGGTGTACGTGATCGACGAGGTTCACCAGTTAAGCGGTGACGCCTTCAACGCACTGCTAAAAACGCTGGAAGAGCCGCCGCCACACGTGATCTTCGTACTGGCGACGACCGAGACACACCGCGTGCCTGCGACCATCGTGTCTCGCTGCCAGAGGTTCGATTTCCGGCGGCTTTCGAACGAGGTGGTGATCGATAAGCTCGCCGAGATCGCGGGCGAGGAGGATATCGACGCCGATCCGGAGGTCCTTTCGCTGATCGCCCGAACGGCGTACGGGAGTCTCCGGGACGCCGAAAACCTGCTTGAACAGCTCGCCGTGTCGTACGGATCGCAGATCACGATCGACCAGGCCCTTGAGTTACTCGGGCTTGGCGACGCCGAGTCAAGCATCGAGCTGGCGGTCGCAGCCCTCAAGTCTGACCCGAAACAGGCGTTGCAGATCATCAACCGGGAGGCGGCTCGCGGTTCAGACCTCGGCCGGCTGCGAAGCGGGACGGTGGACGTGCTGCGGGCCGGGTTGCTCGTGAAGGCGGGTGTGGAGGACGCGCTGGGCAACTCCCAGGACGCGCTGGACGCAATGGCCGAGGCCGGGCGCGGCGTATCGCTGGAGAAGCTGCTCCACATCGTGACCGAGCTTGAAAAAGCGGACTTCAGGCGGAACCCGTCATCGCCGCTCCCGCTTGAACTTGCGATATTAAACGCGCTCGCGGCCCGGCCAGCACCCGTCGCAGCGCCCGTGGCTCCCGCCCCTGCACCCACCGGCCAGCCGGGGATGTCCGCTCCCACCCGGAGACCGCAGACAGCACCTCCGCCACCCACACGTCAGCAACCGCCAGCGCAGGGCTCGGCGAGTCCCCGGCCTGCCGCGCAACCAGCTACGGAAGAGTCTTCACAAACACACCGGCGGCCACGAACGCCGCAGGACGATCGTTGGGCGCAGGTCATCGAGTCTCTCCGGCGTACCAAGGGCGCAAAATACGTTCTCGGCGCGTTGTTGCGGGACGTCCAGGAGGCGGAGGTGGACGGCGACACGCTCCGGCTCTCGTTCCGCAATAGCTCGATGGAGCAGCGGGTGGCCGACGAACTGGGCGACCCACGCGGGCGGGCGCCTGTCGAATCGTCCGTCGAAAAAGCTTATGACGTAAAGTTGAAGGTCGTAATCACCGGGCGCGGCGATGGCGGACCGGCCAAAAAAACGCAATCGGCGATGGACAGCCCCCTCGTGAGGGCGGCGGTCACGATGGGCGCGAGGATCGTAGACGAAGGGGCTGTGTCAGAACCGGCCGGTTCAGCGCCCGAGCCCGGGCCGGGACAATCCGGTCCGGACCAGCCGGGATAACGCCGGGATGACGAAAGATAATTCCGGGACAGGGAGTCATTTGCCTTGAACAAAAACATGCTCCGGCAGGCCCAGCAGATGCAGGCCCAGATGGCGAAGATACAGGAAGAGCTTGCAGTGGCGCGGACCGAGGCCACGGCGGGCGGCGGCGTGGTCAAGGTGACGGTTATCGGCGGGTCGAAAGTCGAGGCCATCGAGATCGCCCCGGAGGTCGTTGATCCAGATGACATCGAGATGCTGCAGGACCTCGTAATCGCGGCCGTCAATGAAGCGATGGACTCGGCGCAGGCGGAGGCCCAGAAAAAGATGGCCGCTATCACCGGCGGAATGAATATCCCGGGACTTATGTAGCCGGCTCACCCCGAAAACGCCCTGCCGCGCAGACCGCTATCTGGAAAGCGCCAGCGCGCACGAGAACCGCGAGGGGTTTCTTTTTAACCCAGGAAGGCCGGTGCTCCCGGACCGATGAACTCCTACTCCACTCCATCAGCGGCAGCGCCCGTCAGCCGGCTGATCGAGGCTTTTAACCGCCTCCCCGGCGTTGGCCCAAAGTCAGCGCAGCGGTTGACGTACTACATGATCCGGATGCCCCGGGAGGAAGCGGAAGCGCTGGCCGAGGCCCTGGTATCGATCAAGGACCGCATCGTCCTGTGCTCCCTGTGCCTCAACATCACCGAGGACCCCATCTGTCCTGTATGCGTGAACGAGCGGAGGGATCGTACGCGGATATGCGTGGTCGAGGAGCCGCTGGACGTACTCGCCATTGAGCGCACCCGGGCGTATGACGGCCTCTACCATGTGCTTCACGGTTCGATCTCGCCCGTAAACGGCATCGGCGCAGAGCAGTTGAAGATCCGGGAACTCCTTGACCGGCTCAGAGATGAATCGGTCCAGGAACTGATCCTGGCCACGAACCCCAATCTTGAGGGCGAGGCCACGTCGATGTACCTCCAGCGCCTGATCTCCCCGCTGGGGATCAAGATCACGCGCCTGGCGCGCGGCTTATCCTCCGGCGCCGACCTTGAGTACGCGGACGAGATGACACTGACCAACGCACTCGAAGGCCGCTCTGAGGTTGTGATCGATGGGGATGCGCCCGCAGGTTGAGTCCGGCGTGATCGTACGAACACGCCGCCCGGTGAACTCCCGGGTCCAGACCGTTAAGGTGCGCGCATGACATCAAGCCGGCCGAGACTGTTTTCCACCGAGGCCGTCGTGCTGCGTCACTCTGACCTGGGCGAAGCAGATCGCCTGCTCTGGCTATTGACGCCGCAACGCGGAATCCTGCGGGCCACCGCGCGCGGTGCGCGCAAGCCGGGAAGCAAGCTCGGCGGACACATCGACCTGCTATGCCACGTCAGGCTGTCTATACGCGAAGGACGGGAGTTGCACAGCGTCAGCCAGGCAGACACGGTGGATGCCTTCCGAGGCGTGCGTACAGACATCGGCCGCCTTTCCCGCGGACTGTACATGGCGGAGATCGCGCAGCAGGTCAGCGTAGAAGAAGCGCCGGCGCAAGCCGTGTTTCGGCTGCTCGTAAACAGCCTGGGCTGGCTCGCCACGACCGAGAGCCCGGACACGCTGGTGCGCTGGTATGCGCTGCGATTGCTGACCCTCACCGGGTTCAGGCCAGAGCTGGGAGCATGCGTCGAGTGCGGAGACGCACTGGAACCAGGTGATCACGTGTTCTCAGCCGAACGCGGCGGTCTCCTCTGCCCAACCTGCCGGGCGCATGGCAGCGACGTGCTCCACCCCGCCAGCCTGGGCGCGATCAAGGTCCTCAGACACCTTGCCCGGAGCGACTTCCCGGAAGTGGAGTCGCTCAAAATCGGCGGAGAAGAACGCCGGCAGATCGAACGGATACTTCGCGCACACACCGTTTCAGTGTTAAACCGCAACGTTCGCTCGGCGGCGTTCCTGGACGAGATCAGGGACTGGCCGGACGTTGGCCCGGTGCCGGGCGGGTTGCGCGCCAGATGACAGCGGGGCCGTCAAGACCGTGAGCTGACATCGGGTTATCCCAGCCGTGTCACAGGCTCGGTACAATCGGAGGCGCACTCGTCTCAAACATCAATACAGAAGTAGACGGGACGCTGGCACGGGATTGTCCGACGTAATTCGCTCCGCCCTCTTGTTGTAACCCACTCGCCCAGACCATCACCGGGAATAGTTCATGGCCGAAGATTTCATAAAGGTCCGCGGCGCTCGCGAACACAACCTGCGGAACATCAATGTCGATGTGCCGCGGGACAAGCTGGTGGTGATCACCGGCGTGTCCGGCTCCGGGAAGAGTTCCCTGGCGTTTGACACGATCTACGCCGAGGGCCAGCGCCGTTACGTTGAATCGTTGTCGGCCTACGCCCGCCAGTTCCTCGGGCGGATGGACAAGCCGGACGTCGATCACATCGAAGGTCTGAGCCCGGCGATATCGATCGACCAGAAGGGCGTCTCGCGTAACCCGCGTTCCACCGTCGGCACCGTTACGGAGGTGTACGACTACCTCCGGTTACTGTTCGCCCGCGCCGGACGGCCCCACTGCCACAACTGCGGGCGACCGGTCGCCCGTCAGTCGGTCCAGCAGATTACCGACTCTGTAATGCGACTCGAAGCCGGCGCCCGGATACTCGTGCTCTCCCCGATAATCACGCACAAGAAGGGCGAGCACCTGGGAGTGTTTGAGAACGCTCGCACAGAGGGTTTCGTGCGGGTGCGTGTGGACGGCGATGTCCGGATGCTCGAAGAAGAGATCAAGCTCGCCAAGACGCGCTGGCACGATATCGAGATCGTGGTGGACCGGCTGGTGACCGGCCCGGACGCCGATATTGGACGTCTCTCGGAATCGCTGGAGACCGCCCTCCGGCTTGCCGGCGGCACGGTGATCATTTCGATTATCGATGGCGAAGACATCGTCTACTCCGAGAAGTTCGCCTGCGTTCACTGTGACCTCAGCATCGGCGAGCTGGAGCCGCGCAACTTCTCCTTCAACACGCCCTACGGCGCCTGCCCTACCTGCACCGGCCTCGGGTTCCGTCTCGAGGTGGACCCGGACCTCGTCGTGCCCAACCAGAACCTCTCGATCCGCGACGGCGCGATAGAGCCGTGGTCGAGGAACGGAGAACTGCTGCCCGAGCGGTTGTCGGTGATGGAGGCGGTGGCGGAGCACTACGACTTTTCTCTGGACATGCCGTTCCGGGAATTGACGGAGAGCGAGCAGAACATCGTTCTGTACGGAGAGGGCGATCGGCGTATCGACGTCCTCCATACGACGAAGTCCGGCCGAACCTATCGCTGGCGTATGCGCAACGAGGGGGTAATCCCGCACCTGGAGCGGCGGCACGAGAACACCGAGTCACAGAACGTCCGGGACGAGGTCGGCCGTTACATGGCGCAGCGGCCATGCGTGACCTGCTCCGGGTTCCGGCTCAAGCCGGAGACCCTTGCGGTCACCGTGCTCAACATGAACATCATCGAGGTGACGCAGCAGTCGGTAGAGCGATCCCTCCAGTGGATTGAAGCGGCCCGGAGCGGCCGGTGGCCGGACTCATCCGAGAACTCCGGCGAAGTCACCGAGCCGCTATCGCAGCGCGAGCACGCTATCGCCGAGCAGATTCTGAAAGAGATCGAGTCCCGCCTCAGCTTCCTGGAGCGGGTCGGCCTTGAATACCTGACCCTTGACCGGACAGCGTCAACGTTGTCCGGCGGCGAGGGCCAGCGGATCCGGCTGGCGACGCAGATCGGCTCCGGACTGATGGGCGTTCTCTACGTGTGTGACGAGCCGTCCATTGGACTCCACCCGCTGGACGATCATCGCCTGATAGCCACGCTCCAACGGCTAAGGGACCTCGGCAACACGGTGCTGGTTGTTGAGCACGACGAGGCCGTTATGCGGGCCTCAGACCACATCATCGATCTCGGTCCGGGCGCAGGAGAGCACGGCGGCTACGTGATAGCCGAAGGCGATATATCGGTCATCGAGGCGTCCGAAAAGTCGCTGACCGGAGCGTACCTGTCCGGTCGCAAAAGGATCCCGATCCCGGAGAAACGACGCCCGGGAGACGGCACGTGTATCGAGATTCGCGGCGCCGCCGAGAACAACCTCCAGGACATAGACGTCAAGATCCCGCTCGGTGAGCTTGTATGTATCACCGGCGTGTCAGGCTCCGGCAAGAGCAGCCTTATCAACGAAATCCTGCAGAAGAAGCTGGCGCAGACCTTGTACCGGGCGAAGGACCGGCCCGGAAAGCATGAAGAGGTTCTCGGGCTAGAACACGTCGACAAGGTCGTCAACATCGACCATTCGGCGATCGGCCGGACGCCGCGCTCAAACCCGGCGACGTACACCGGCGCGTACGGCCCCATACGGGAGTTGTTCGCGACGATGCCGGAGGCGCGCGCGCGCGGCTATAAACCCGGCCGCTTCTCCTTCAACGTCAAGGGAGGACGGTGCGAGTCCTGCAGCGGCGCCGGTTACGTGCAAATCTCGATGCAGTTCCTGCCGGACGTAACCGTCCCGTGCGAGGTGTGCGAGGGCGCTCGGTACAACCGTGAGGCGCTGGAAATCAAGTTCAAGGGCGCCAGCATCGCCGATGTCCTCGATATGACGATCACCGAGGCGTGCGTGTTGTTTGAGAACATCCCGCCCGTCATGAACCGGCTCCGGACGCTGGTCGATGTCGGCCTCGGCTACATGCGCCTTGGGCAGCCCGCCACCACGTTATCCGGGGGCGAAGCGCAGAGGATAAAACTGGCGACCGAGCTGTCGAAGAGGGCCACCGGACGCACGATTTATATCCTCGACGAACCCACGACAGGACTCTCGTTCGAGGACTGCGCGGTCCTGATGCGGGTTTTGCACCGGCTCGTGGACGCGGGCAACACGGTGATCTTGATCGAGCACCACCTGGACCTGATCAAAAACGCTGACTGGATAATCGATCTGGGCCCCGGCGCCGGAGAGCGCGGCGGAGAGCTTGTGGCCCAGGGAACGCCGGAATACATCGCCTCCGTCCGCGCATCACACACGGGGAACTATCTCGCAAAAGTGCCGGGCGTTCACGCAGACGCCTCCGCGCCCGGGTCCTCCAAACCCGCACGCAAACGCCGGCGCGCTGCGGCCACCGTCGCCGAGGCGTCACCCTCGCTGTCGGGCCTATCGCGCTCAAACAGCAAGAACGGGACGCGCTCGCTTGCCCCGGACCCCACATCCGGTCGCGATCGCAAGCGCCGAAGACGGCGAAGGCGCCGTGTAGCCGGGTAAGCTGACGCCTCAACCCCGGGCCGGAAATCGTGCGATGCGCCTTTCGTATCGCTGTCCCTGCGCCTGTCGTAGCAGTCGTAGTGGACCGATCCCCCATCTCAACAGGGTAGTTTCCCTGTATCTCCGCGTTATATCACTCGCCTAGAGTGGTATTAACACGGGTTCCCTGGCTACCTTGCAGAGGCAGACGCGGCGCCCGGACCTCCTGAAGTGAGGTCGACAAGAGGGGAGGATCAAGTGCCAGTTGTTATTGTGCAAAATCGAAGCCGATCCAGGATCGCCGTTCCGGATAGCGTGGGAAAATCAGTCACGATCGAACCCGGCGAGTCCAGC
>JADFRU010000016.1:0-12819 GCA_022561115.1 Chloroflexota bacterium
CTCCTCCCGGGAAGAAGGGCGGCGCCGGTTGTCGGCCGAACTCGACGAGATTCGCCGCAGCTCGCACCACCTGACCGGCCCTTCCGGGCGCGAGATTGAAGTTGAGTTACAGAACGCCGGGCCGGAGGTGCTCGCCGTAGAACGCGACGCTTTAATGTCACGCATCTCACGATTGGAAGAACTCCAGAAACGCCTGGAGGCGAGGGCCCGGGAGCTCGACGAGCGCATGGAAGCGCTATCCGGTCCACCATCGACGTTGGACCACCGCATTGAGATGTATCAGCTTGATGAACAACGCGCTGACCTCGCCCGGAAGCAGGTGACGTTACAGACAGCCCGACGCTTCATCTCGGACGCGGTAACCGAATACAGTTCGGCCGGCCAGCAAGGACGACTTCGATTGACCGGCGAGTATCTGAAGCGGCTGAGCGGCGGAGCCCTCATCGAAGTCCGAACCGCGGCGACCGGCCGCGACGCCATGTTCGGCGGTTTTGAGGTCGTATCGTTAAACGGCCACGCTGAACGTGTGGACACGCTGGGCAGCGACCTTCTCCGCCAGCTTTACCTGTCGTCCAAACTCGCGATCGTGCATGAACGGGCCGAGGCAGGCGAGCCGGTTCCGGTCCTGATCCATGATCTCGGAGCGATGCTCGGACGGGAGCATGCACGGCACTTCGCCACGGCGGCGGAAGAGCTGGCTCATCACACGCAGGTCTTCCTGTTGACAGACCACCCCGGGACCGTTGAACGGGCCCGCGAGGCCGCTGTATCCGCCGCTCCACGGGTCTTCGATCTCGGTTTGCAGGGACGCCAGATTCGCCTGTCCGCCTGATTCCGGGACTGGTTCCACGAATCCACCACGGGCGTCTACCTGGAACCAGCCCCATGATGAACAGGCACACGCCCGTCTAATTCTTCGGCTTGATATAACGACTCAAATACGGGTATGTCGTTCTGTATCCAACGGCATTGGTCCGCAGCAATACGATTTATCAATCGCATCAATTCGTTAAACAGAATTGTCTCTTGTCTTCATCATCAGAAATGATGATGTATTTGATTGTTCTTCTGCGAATCTCGCCGAATATGCCACAATCTTCGGCTCTGTCTTTTCCCCATAACGCGCTCAGAAAATAGAGGCGCGCTGGCGGAACACGAAGACAAGGCGAGCGCTAAGCAGGCCGGGCGAGCGTCTCCCGCACCTGGAGAAACCGCATCACGTCTGCCCGCGTCACAACCCCAACCAGGACATCGCCGTCCAGCACAAGAATCTGGTTTATCCGGTGTGTCGCGATCAACTCGATCACCGTCGTCATCGAATCGTCCGGCCCCACAGAGAGGAGCGGCGTCCTTGTCATCACTTCCGACACCGGCGTCTCTTCCCAGAGATCCCGCCGCACGCGTCGAACGTCCCGGAGGGAAGCGATCCCGATCGTCCTCCCCGCCTCGACAACCGGCACCGACCGTCGTCCGAGCGGGATCATGTAGTCGTCCACAAGTGTGGTGATAAGGGTGTTCGGACCGACGACCGGGCCCGGCGCAGACATCACGGCGCTGACCGGCGCCTCGCGCAGCGTCATATGCCGCGCCCTTCTGCGTTCCGCCAGCGCGGCGTCCTTTAAGAACCAGCCGATGAACGCCAGCCACACCCCTGACATCACGCTCACCATCACGGCCTCCAACAAACCCGCAGCAACCAGCAACCAGCCGAACCCGATGCCGACCGTGGACGCCAGCCTCGTGGCCCGGGACATGCTGCCCGTCACCCTCCAGATGATCGAGCGCAACACCCGGCCGCCGTCCAGCGGAAATCCGGGCATCAGGTTGAACACCCCGACAAGCAGGTTCGCTATCGCAAGGTAGAAAAGGATCGCTGTTACCGGTGAATCGCTCCCGCCCACTCCCGACCTCAGCGCGACGAAGCAAGCCGCCGACAGCATCAGGCTGCTCACCGGTCCAACGATGGCTATCTGGAACTCGTCCCCGGCGGAACGTGACTCACCGCCGATGTTGCTGACGCCGCCAAAAATGAACAACGTGATGTTCCGGACCGGCATCCCTTTGGCAAGAGCCACCAGTGAATGCGCCAGCTCATGGACGAGCACGGAGGCGAAAAGCAACAGCGCCGCCGTCGCCCCGGTCAACCAGTAGGTAATCGGGCTCCAGTCTGGAAAGTCCGCCGGAAACCAGGAGTTCGCCAGGCTCCACGTGATAAGGGCGAAGATAAACAGCCAGCTGTAGTGGACATTGATCTCGATGCCCGCAACGGTTCCCAGCCTGAAAGCGCCTTTCATTCAGCGTCTCCTCCAGCCACACGCCCGCGAACGCCAGCGTGGCCCCGTTCTACCGCGTCTACCATGATGTGATGGACCTGTACCTCGTGCGCCATGGAGACACCACGCTCGGCCCGGACGGCCTGTACCCCGAGATCGCGCATCTCAGCGAAACCGGACGGCGACAGGCGCGTGCGCTCGTTCCAAGGCTGGAGTCGATCGCTCCGCACGTGCTCATCACCAGTGGGGTTCTGCGTGCCGACGAGACCGCTGCGCCATTTGTTTCATCTTCCGGGATTCAACCGATACCTGTCCCGGGGTTCGACGAGATCGGGATCGGGGACCTGCGATCACGCGACCCGGAGATCGTAACCGCCCGGCTGGCCGAATCACCCCCACGACCCGATTTCTCCGAGTATGGCGGTGAATCTTCATCAGATCTTGCACACCGGGTCATTACTGCGCTGCGCGATCAAGTGCTCGAACGATTCGATGACGGACAACGCGTCGTCGCCATCATTCACGGCGGTCCTATCAACGTAATCCTTGAATGGGTCGAGCACGGCCGTGTCGCAGGCGTTTTCACCCGGAATATAGCGACCGCGTCTGTGACCCTGCTGAGACGCCAACCTGACGGCATGTACATAGTTTACGAGTCAGACACGTCCCACCTGGACTAGGCTCCCGCCTGGGCCCGGCGATGTCAGACACGATCCGTTAGCTGGTCACGCTTGTCTGATATGGCGCCTTCGCCGGCAGATCGATGCTGACCGCGGGTCGAGTGTTGCGCCCGGTTCCGGGTTCGCCGTTCGTGATTGGCCTGGTTTCATGCGCCGGGCCTGGTTGCTGCCGGGTTAGTTCGGGCTTGGTCCGGGAAGCCTTGAGGAGGTCGCTCAGGGCCGGTTCGGGTTTGATGTGATGCCGTTCTTCTTCAGTGAAACCAGGAAAAGCTGAAACGGGTGCCGCAAGCGAGATTTGATGTTGAATGACGGCGTGTAAACAACGTGTTCCGCAAAGGCCGGACGGGATGGCACACTGTCGTGAATCGGATTATTCAGCCGTTAAGAGACTAACGACGTCATGACCAATCTCCACGATGAAGAACCACATCCCGCATTCGTCGGGCTACCGACCTATCTTCACCTGCCGTTCGTACGTGACGCCGATGAACTCAAGGCGTCCGGGGCTGACATCGCCATACTCGGAGCGCCTGTCGATATGGGCGTTGTCTACCGGCCGGGCACGCGCTTCGGGCCGAGGGCGATACGCGAGGCGTCCTACCTGACCGCCTCCCGGACCCTGTACCACCTGGGATTGGACGTGGACCCTCTCGAATACATGAAGGTGGTCGACTTTGGCGACGCGAACTGTCCGCCGTCCGATCTCCAACTGAGCCACGACGCGGTGAAGGCGAAAGTCACCGAGGCGTTGGAGGCCGGCGCGCTTCCGATCGTGCTGGGCGGAGACCATTCGATCACGCTTCCATCCGCCACGGCGGTCGCCGACAAATACGGCCACGGCAAGGTCGGCATTGTCCACTTTGACGCCCACGCGGACACCGGCGAGTCCGGGTACGGGGGCGTGCTGATCGCCCACGGCAACCCGATGCGGCGGCTGATCGAATCGGGCGCGGTGCCGGGCAAGAACTTCGTGCAGGTTGGGTTGCGCGGTTACTGGCCGCCGAAAGATACGTTTGAATGGATGCGGGAACAGGGCATGCGCTGGCACCTGATGTCCGAGATCGAAGAGCGCGGTTTTGACGACGTGATTACCGACGCCATCTCGGAGGCGCTGGACGGAGCCGATCACCTGTACCTGTCGGTCGATATCGATGTCGCAGACCCAGGATTCGCGCCCGGCACCGGCACACCTGAGCCGGGCGGGCTGACGGCCCGCGAACTGCTGCAGGCCGTGCGCCGGATCGTCGGTTCCGATGTTCACCTCGTGGCGATGGACATCGTTGAGGTGTCCCCGCCTTACGACTCAGCGGAGATCACGGCGCAGCTCGCGCACCGCGTGGTGCTGGAGGCGATCAGCGCGCTCGCCAGGAAGAAAGCGGACGCGAGAGGCTAGCCGGCCTCGTCATTATCGAGTGGTCGAGAATCCGGGTGTGCCAGGTGTCATGCGGGTTATTTGCGCACGCGGGACAGACGCCATTCCATTCGCTTATCGATAGTGTGCCGTCACCCTGAACCTGATTCTCGCCGTCACCCCGAACCTGATTCTCGTCGTCACCCCGAACCTGATTCTCGTCGTCACCGTGAACTTAATTCTCGCAGTCATCCTGAACTTGATTCAGGATCCGTTCGTTTAGACAGAGCGCGAGAATCCGCCGCCGAGAGTCACCATGACGAGCGACACGAGGAACTTCTGGCGATGCTGCCGCAATGGTCGATCCTGCATCAAGCCCGGGATGACAGGCGGGTGGCGCCGAATGGGCAGGGCCCCGGCCTTCACCGTGCCGTAGGCTGCGGCAGCGGTAGACTGCCTGCTTACGCAACGCTCAATCGAACGAAATCCCCGTTACCAACCATGCAACCCCGGAGAATCCAATGACCCTCCCGAAAGATAAGTACGATGTCGTCGTGGTTGGCGCAGGCAATGCAGCGCTCAGCGCAGCGATCGCAGCGCATGAAGGCGGCGCTAAGGTCCTGGTGCTCGAAAAAGCGCCGGAGGCGGCGCGCGGCGGCAACTCTTACGTCACGGGTGGCGCCGTCCGCTTCCCCTACGAGAGTATCGACGACCTGATCCCGCTGATCGGCGAAATCTCGGACGCCGAGCGGGCGCAGATTGATGTCGGCACGTACCCTCGCAGCGCGTTCTACGATGACCTGATGCGGATTACCGGCGGCATGTCTGACCCGGAGCTGGCCGAAATCCTCGTCAACAAGGCGCACGAGACCGCCGTCTGGTTGCGCAAGCAGGGCGTCCGCTGGGGCCTCATGTACAGCCGTCAGTCGTTCAAAGTAGATGGCATCTACAAGTTCTGGGGCGGGCTTACGTGCGAAACGGTCGGAGCCGGCAAGGGCCTCGTTGACTCGCTCTTCGAACGAACCGCCGAGATCGGTATCGACGTCGAGTACGGGGTGATGGGCGACCACCTGCTGACGGATCAGGCCGGCGCGATACGTGGCATTGCGGTACGCGGGCCGGACGGGCATTCTGAGATCGTGACCAGGTCGATCGTCCTCGCCTGCGGCGGGTTTGAGGCCAACGCTGAGATGCGCACGCGCTACCTCGGCCCCGGCTGGGACCTCGCCAAGGTCCGCGGCACCCGGTACAACACCGGCGACGGCATCCGGATGGCGCTCGAGATCGGCGCGCGCTCGCACGGCCATTACAGCGGGTGCCACGCCGTGGCGTGGGACGCCGGCGCTCCCTCCGAGGGTGGCGACCGCAACATCGCCGACCTGTTCCAGAAACACTCGTACCCGCTCGGGTTGATCGTCAACTTGGACGGAGAAAGATTCGTGGACGAGGGCGCTGATTTCCGCAACTACACGTACGCGAAGTACGGCAAGGAGATTCTGAACCAGCCGCAACGACTGGCGTTCCAGGTGTTCGATTCACAGGTCACGGACATGCTGCGTGACGAGTACCACATTCGTGAGACGACCAAGTTTGAGGCGAACACGATCCGCGAGCTGGCGGTCGGGCTGGATATCAATGCGGACAGGCTGGTCGAGACCGTAGAGGCGTACAACGGAGCGGTCCAGGACTCGCCCTACAACCCGGCGATCCTCGACGGCAAAGGCACGGTCGGCATAAGCCCGCCCAAGTCCAACTGGGCGCTGCGGCTGGACCAGCCGCCGTTCACCGGCTACGCCGTCACCTGTGGCATCACCTTCACGTTCGGCGGGCTCAAGATAGACACCACGGGCCGTGTGATTGACACGCAGGACCGGCCTATCCCGGGATTGTTTGCGGCGGGAGAGCTGGTCGGCGGCATCTTTTACGAGAACTACCCGGGCGGCTCCGGCATCACCAGCGGCTTCGTCTTCGGGAGGATCGCCGGGACCGGGGCGGCCGGACACGCCGCGGCATGAGCGAACGGCCATCACCGGCTGAAATAAAGGGCCGCGCCCATGCATGACGTCCGGGTCGTCAGGGCTGACTGGCTGAAGTGGATGTCGGCGATAGCCGTGACGGCAATGGTGGCGATCGCCTTCACGCTGGTTATCCGGGACAACGATTTGCTGGCCGGTGAGAGGACTCTGACGCGCTGGTTCGCCAGCCTGGACGTGACCGGGGTCAGGGTAGTCGTGGACGTGCTCGATTTCATTTCTGACGATGACGTAGCCCCGGTGGTGTTTGTCCTGATCATCCCGGTCGTGTGGCTGGCGTGGGGCCGGTACGCGGCGCTCACATACTTTGCATCCGGTTCTCTGACCGGTCTGACCCGCGTAACCGACCTGGCGTCACGGCCCCGGCCGACCGACGACCTTGAATGGACCGAGGCGTTGTTCGGCTCCGGTGGCTACCCGAGCGGGCATGTGGTCTACGCAGTGCTGGTGTTCGGCACCCTCGCCTACCTGGCGGGGGCGCACATGCCGCCCGGGAGACGCCGGACAGCGCTGCGCACCTTTCTCGTGCTGGTAGTCGTCGCAATGGGACCGGCGCGATTGATCAACCTGGAACACTGGGCGATGGACATCGTCGGGTCGTACCTGATGGCGTTGCCGTTTTTCCTGATCGTCATCTGGCTGCATCTGCGCCTGCCGGGCTGGCTGTCCGGCGCGGCAGGACTGCGGACGCTGATCGGCGCGGACAGGGTGTTGTGACGCCTTCTCAAGGTGGGAGAGGGCTGGGGGCGTCAGAGTCACTCACTTCATGAGGAGCGGACCCTGAATCAAGTTCAGGGTGACGACAAGTTGCACGGGCGTCAAACCGCCTAAACTCACTCCCTGCGCCGCGCACCGCTCCACAACCACCATAGTGAAGGACTGCACGTGACAGACCGCCGGAGTTTCTGGGCCTGGGGCATGGAGTCCCGTGAGCCGACCGATGCCCGGCGTGAAGCCGCTGCCAGGGCGATGTCTGAGCGTTTTGGCACGTCTCTGAAGGTGGCGCAACCGCCGTCCCTGGACGACGTCCACCTTCGCTCGCCCCGGATCAAGCCTCCTGATTCGCTCGCAGAAATTGTCACAACAGACAAATACGAGCGCGCCTTCCACGCCTACGGGCATAGCTTCCGGGACCGCGTGCGGAAGTTCTCCGGCGACTTCCCGAACCCGCCGGACGTCGTCGCCTACCCTCGGGATGAAACGGACGTGGTCGCGCTGCTCGACTGGTGTGGCGGCGCGGGCTATGCGGCGATTCCCTTTGGCGGCGGGTCGTCCGTGGTGGGTGGCGTAGAGCCGCCCGACGGGTTCGATGGCATCGTCACGATCGATATGACACGCATGGACCGCGTGCTTGAGGTGGACGATATCTCACGCGCTGCCCGGATTCAGGCCGGCGCGCTCGGCCCGGTGCTGGAATCACAACTGAAGCCGCACGGCTTCACGATGCGTCACTTCCCGCAGAGCTTCGAGTTCTCCACCCTCGGCGGCTGGATCGTCACGCGTTCCGGTGGCCACTACGCAACTAACCACACGCACATCGACGATTTTGTCGAGTCGGTCCGCATGGTGACGCCGACCGGGTTGTGGGAGTCGTTCCGCGTTCCCGGGAGCGGCGCAGGGCCGAGCCCGGACCGGCTCGCCCTGGGCAGCGAGGGCATCCTGGGCATCGTGACCGAGGCGTGGATGCGGATCCAGGGCCGGCCGAAGTTCCGGGCATCGACCGCCGTTTCGTTCCCGTCGCTGGAGTCGGTCTCGGAAGGCGCACGCGGCATCGCCCAGGCCAAGCTCTGGCCGGCCAACCTGCGCGTGCTGGACCCCGGCGAGGGCGCTGAGATGGCCGGGTTGGACGGCAAGACCGCCATCCTGATCATCGGGTTCGAGTCCGCCGACGTGCCGCAGGACGCGTTCATCAGGGAGGCCGTGTCGATAGCCCGGGACGCCGGGGGGCAGGTGGACGACGACGAGATCGTGATCTCTCCGGCGCTGGCCGGGGCGAAGACGAGCAGCGACCCGGCCGGGCGGCAGGGCGCGGTTGGCGCGTGGCGAGAGGCGTTTATCAACCTTCCGTATGACTGGAATGACATCGCCGGCCTGGGTGTGATCGCCGATACTTTTGAGACTGCGATCACATGGGACCGGTGGCCGGAATTCGATCGCTCGGTACGCGCCGCAACACAGGACGCGCTGGATCGCGTCTGCGGCGGCGGCACCGTGACGGCGCGTATCACCCACGTTTACCCGGACGGACCGGCGCCTTACTACTCGTTCACAGCGCTCGGGAAGCCCGGGTCGGAACTTGCGCAGTGGGCGGAGATAAAACAGGCCGTATCGGACGCCGTGATCAACGCCGGTGGCACCATCACCCATCACCACGCTGTCGGCCGGGAGCATCGCCAGTGGTACGATCGGCAGCGCCCCGGGCCGTTTGCCGCAGCGCTTCGGGCGGCCAAAAAGGCTGTCGACCCGTCAGGCGTCCTCAACCCGGGTGTGCTGATAGACCCTTAACCGACGCGCACTCGTGCGCGTCATGCCCTGAAGGAGAAATGCCGGTGTCCATCTACTCGGTATCTGACATCACCGTCAAAGATCCGGAAGCGTACGCCGAGTACATGGAAAGGGCGGCGCCGCTGGTTGAGAAGTTCGGAGGCCGCTACCTTGTGAGGGGCGGTAAGGTGACGCCGGGCGAGGGTGGCTGGACGCCGAACCGCATCGTCATCCTGGAGTTTCCTGACGAGGAATCGATGATGGCGTTCAGGAATTCTCCGGAATACGCTCCGGTCGGCGATATCCGCCACAAAGCCGCTGACACGAAATCGTTCCGGGTCGAAGGCGTGTAGCCTCCTGCGGCCCGCTGACAATTCACCACCAGTCAAGGGGGAGTTGAATATGGCCGTCTATACCATCGCCGAGATCACCGTCAACGACCCTGAAGCGTATGCCGAATACCAGGCGAGGGTGCCGGCCACGATTGAGAAGTACGGCGGCCGCTATCTCGTGCGCGGCGGCGATGTCACACCCGGCGAGGGTGGCTGGTCGCCGAGCGGCAGGATCGTCATCCTGGAGTTCCCGGACGCCGAGTCGCTACAAAAGTGGGCGACTTCACCGGAATATGCTCCCGTCGCTGAGATTCGCCACCGCGCGGCCGATTCCAGATCCTTCATGGTCCAGGGCGTTTAGGAACTGGTCACACCACACGGTGGACTTGCTGCGCCCGCCACTGTTCGGTAACGCCAATTCACGGGGTGGCTCGCCACCGTCATCCTGAACCGGCGTGAAAAATCTTCCGGCGAACGACCGATGAGATTCTTCGTCGCAGCTTGTCAGGATGAGCGATCGTGCGTCCGGCGTCGGTCCGTACCCGGAGCCCGCCGCCGAGATACTGAACCCCGGCCCGCGACCTGAAGCTTGTCGACGGGTGATTGGTGTGACGACACGATGCCCCCGGGCCGGTCAGTCGCGGTCGAAATCCACGCTGCGCAGGTCCCGAGTCGGGCGTGATACGCGCCCATCGATCACGGGTCCTCCGGAACTCTTCTCCGCCTGCTGGCGGTCGTACCTTCGGCCCATCCAGCCAAGGAATCGCGGGACGCCCCACCGGGCTAAAGGGAACAACACGATCGGTACCAGGATGCGCAATAAGATTCCCATCGAACTCCCGTATCAGCCCTGGGCGGCGGCTGCATCGCCGCGCCTGGCGCGCGTCAACTCTCTCTCAGATACGGAAATAGCCACGATGGGGTTCTCGGCCTCGATCTGCACGCGATACTGCGGGATGCCGCCCAGGTGATGGTGGAGAGCGTCCGGCTCAAGGTGCAGGATCACGCCGGTCCGCCCTTCATATTTGACGTGCTGGCCGGTGATATTCGGATGCAGCACCACCCGGTCACCCTCGTCGTACTTCGCCATATATACGCCCTGCGGCGGCCTTCAAGCACCTTTTAAATGTTGGCAATTCCGGCCGTCTACAACTTGCGGTTGCAATTGTGTCCCCGGCTCCGTTTCCGGTTTCGTCTCAGGCAATTCTAGTCCGGGAGCTGTGCGATCCGTTCCGTTGAGAACTGGTAGACGTCCCGGGCGATCTCCAACGCTCGCTCGGAATCGTAAGCCTCGTACATCTCTGCCGGAACCCCCCCCGGCAGCCCGCCGGGGTAGCGCGCCCCCAGGTAGTGCTTATCGAGAAGCGGGCCGATCGACTTCATGAAATCGAACGATGGCTCGACCGCCATCGCATCCTCGCAAAGGTCCGCCAGAGAGTGCCCCCACACCTGTTCGGCGCCGCGGGCGAGCAGGTAGGCGGTTACGGCCCTTTCGGCGCTCTGATGACACAGGAAGCACGCCAGCGCGTGCCTGCCCGCGCCGGCTACAAACTCAGCGTCCGCGAGGTCGATGCTCGACTGCTTAATCCATCTGCCGGCGTTCTTGAGAGCTGCCGATTCAGCCAATGATCACCTCTCCGTCTCGTTCGACCGCAGTGAGTAACGGGTCGGTTTCGGCCAGTTCCTCGTACTCCTCGGGCGTGTACACGAAAAAACTCGTGTCCAGCCGCGGGCGGAGATGCGTCACCCAGAAGTCAGACCTTCTGTGAAATGGCTCGTCGGTCTGCTGGACAACGACCAGCTCCAGCGCCGTCTCGGGAGTCACACGCCCGACGGCCATATCACCGGTCAGGGCGACGCGCATCGCTCCAAGCTGCGGCATCTCGGTGCGGAGGCGTTCCAACTCAGCCTCAAGCAACTGTTTGCGTTGCTGGGCAAAGCCGTACATCATCGGCAACGGGCAAGCCTCCCTTTGTCCCGGTATGTTTCAGGGTGTTTCAGGCCGGGGTCACCATCCCCGGCGCGTATTCGGGTGCTGGCTATCTAAACGGAAAGCGCCCCGGTATTAACGGGACGCCTCTCGGTCAACGTCCTGTGTGCGGCCTGTTAGACCGTGTAAAGCGTCGGGTGGTCCGGCACCGGGAAGATCTCTTCCGGTGTCAGCGGGTAAGCCTCTTTCTTGTACACCTGTATCCGGTGACAACCGAAGTCAGGCACGTACATACGGTCCTGGTCATCGAACCGGACCGACGCCGGGCCGCGGAACCGTTTCTGCTGCTCCGTATTCGCCATCTCGCGGTTTCGGAGCACGGCCGGGTTTGCCCTGACGTAGGTCTGTCCGCTCTTCGAGAGCGTCGCGTCGCCGATGAACTTGTCGACATAGCGGCCGTCCGGCGCAAACTGCTGGACGCGGTTGTTTCCGCGGTCGGCCACGTAGATATCGCCGTGCTGGTCAACCTCGACACCGGCCGGCCGGTGGAACTCGCCGTCACCGTCGCCGGAGCTGCCGAACTCCATGATGAACTCGCCGTCTGCAGTGAGCTTCTGGATCCGGTCGTTGTGCCAGTCCGCCACCAGGATGTCGCCCTCACCGGTCACCGTCACGCCCCACGGCATGTCGAACTCGCCCGGGCCGTTCCCGTGGGAACCGAAGCCACCCAGGTACTTGCCGTCCTTCGTGAACTTCTGGAGGCGATGGTTGAGAGTGTCCACCACCCAGAGATTCTCGTCGGCATCAAAAGCGATCCCGGACGGGCGGTTGAACTGGCCCTCGCCTGAACCTTCCTCACCCCATTCGCCGAGGTCTGTACCATCCGTCTTGAAACGGAAGATGCGGTGATTCCCCTCGTCCGAGACGTACAGGTTGCCTTCCCTGTCACGGATCATCTGGACAGGCCAGAGCAGCTTGTTGCCGCCCAGCGTGTCCAGGTCCTCGTCGTCCCAGTTCGTCCGGCGAATGTTGCTGCCGCCCAGTCCCGGGCTATCGGCACGGCACAGCACGTACAGCTTGTCCTCTTCCCCGATGACGATGTCCATGCAGTACGTCGTCACACGGCGCATGCCAAGGGTCGTGTAGTAGGGGAAGCCTGCGCGCAGAAGCGCGTAAGGCGGGCTGCTGGGCTTGGTGGCCATTGTTGTCATGGTCGTTCTCCCGGCGCGGTCGGGCGCACTTGTTCAGAACCTGGAGTCTGGGAACGGCGAGCCGTCCGCTTTATACCGTGGCGGTCTCCTTGTACGGGTGAAGCTGCTCGAAATTGCCGCCGACGATCGGCTCCGGGTCGATCCCGAGGTGCTGCTCCAGCAGGGTGCCGTATACGCCCCTGAAATCAAACGTGTGGGCGAGGTCTTCACCGCGCTCCCAGTCCGCCTGCGCCAGCGACGGGTACTCGGCATACAGGCCGCCATCGATGTTGTCACCGATGATGAATGCGCCCCCGGCTGAACCGTGGTCGGTGCCGGAGCCGTTGTCCTTGATGCGCCGGCCGAACTCGGTAAACACCAGCATGGACACGTTGTCCGCGGAGCCGTGATCGCGCAGGTCCTGCCAGAAGTCGCTGATCGCTCCCGTCAGCTCTGCGAGCAACCGGGCATGCGCCGGCACTTCCTGTGCGTGGTGGTCTTACCCTACTTACTGCATGTAGACAACCCTGGTGCCAAGCTCCGCGG
>JADFRU010000280.1:0-3269 GCA_022561115.1 Chloroflexota bacterium
CGGCCGGGTCTCGTTGCACGAACGACTTCCGAGCCGTTCGTGGGTTGCGGTGACGACGCTAACACCTCCATGCCTTACGACTGGGCCCGTGGCTTTGTCATGAGCTCATGGTCTGACGGCGGATACGGCGTCGGCATGGAAATTGGGTGGGCGGCTGAAAACTACGCCCAAGTCGCACTTGAGACCGACAAGTCCCTAAGGTCTGGAATGAACGAGGCGTTCGCCGAGAAGGGCATCGAACAGGCCCTTTGCATCGGCCTGGTGCATGACCCCATTGGAACGCTCCAGAACCCGGACCTGGTCGCGGAGTACGAAAAGCTCCCGAACGCAAACGGCAACCTCCAGCAGTTCACAAACCTGGAGACCCTGGTCCTGAAGTAAGAAAGTCTCTCTCAATCCTGAACGATTGAGAAAGAAAAGGAGGGCCGACGCTTACGAACTCCTCTAAGCGCCGGCCCTCCAGGCCATCGCCTCGGCGATGGCCGGAGAAGGGTACCCGATCTGCGGCGCCATGTGCCAGCGACGGCGTACCCGAACCTGTGCCGGGGACGGACGGGGCCGAGGGGAAACCCTCGACTACGTCCGTCCCCGAATTGTTTCAGGCGATTACCGCCCGGGATCAGCCCTGTGGTTTGACCGGGATGGGAGCGAGCTTAACCGCCATTGAGCACCGGTACATACGCCACAGCTCATCGGCCCGGCAATTGGGCCGCTTCTCGCCCGGGAAGAGAAGCCACCGGTTCACGGCGGCTTTCTCAACACCTATGAACATGGTCGCCGCCGTCTCCGCATCCAGGCACGGGTCGATTTCCCCTCGATACTGCCCGTCCTTGATGATCGAGGCGATGCTCTCCAGGTAATCGTTTATCAGACGACGAGATTCCTGACTTGCCTGGCTGTCTCCAAACTGAAGCGCCTCGGTTACAAGTACCAGGCAGACGCCGTGACGGCCATCGAGCCATGAGAGATGCAGCCGCAGGATGTGTTCCAGCTTGCGCAAGGCCGGTTTGTCGGTGGGCGTGCTGGCGGTGTTGATGCCGTTGAAGAGGGTCGTGCGTACGTCGTTGACCACCAGCATGAGAATTTCTTCTTTGCTGTCGATATGCCTGTACAGGGCGGCTTCGCTCAGCCCGACAAGTTCAGCGAGCGCGGAGATTTTGACCGATTCGAGACCGCCCGTAGTCAGGATGTCCTGGGCCGCGTCGAGTATCTGTCGGAGACGGGTGCTTGAGTCGGAACGCGTGCGCTTCGGCAAATGGATACCCTTCCGCGTACGTCAATATTGCGGCGGTTCGGAATAAGCAGATGAGAAGATGTATGTGGCGGTCAGGATGCGTCGAAATAAGCCGCCGTGCGCAACAGGGTAACGGAAAACGTAAACTCGGGCGATCCGTGACGTTGTATACCCCGTGACGACGTTCAATTCAACGCGTACGACGTATTCTTTAACGTGAGCTTTCCGCCGCTGCAATATCTGCAAACGACACCTTCCCGATATCTCGCTTAACGGGGTGATCTGAACCATCTGAAACCAGAGGAGACACGCGCGTGACCAATCCGGAGGCGGCCGGCCGGTTGACCCTGGTTGGCATAGGCCCCGGCGGCCTGGACTACCTGACGCGTCGTGCGGAGCGCGCCATCCGTGAAGCTGACGTTGTTGTGGGATATCGCCTTTACCTTGAGCTGCTAATCCCGCTCATCGAGGACAAAGAGTTCATCGAGTTCCCGATGGGAAGTGAAATAGAGCGTGCCCGTGAGGCGGTGGCACGTGCGCTGAACGGCGATCGTGTGGCGCTCGTGACCGGCGGAGATCCCGGCATCTACGGCATGGCGGCCCCGGTCTACCGGGCGTTGCTTGAGTTGGGCGAGGACGAGGCCGCATCTGTGAGACTTGAGGTCGTCCCGGGCGTCACCGCCGCAACGGCCTCCGCAGCGCTCGTCGGCACACCGCTCATCCAGGACTTCGCCGTCATAAGCCTGAGCGACAGGTTCGTGCCCTGGGATGTGATCGAGAAGCGGTTGCGCAACGCGCTGGACGCGGACCTGGCCGTGGTGATCTACGAACCCGCCAGCAGGCACCGCCCTTCGCACATGATGAAGGCGTGGCGGATTATTTCCGAGTACCGGAAGAAGGACAGTCCGATCGCCGTGATTCGGGACGCCACCCGGCCGGACGAGACGACCACCGTTACGACTGTTGGCGAGATGATGGAGTTGCCGTTTGACATGAAGACGACGGTGATCGTCGGCAACTCGATGTCTTACATCGCTCGCGGGCTGATCCTCACGCCGCGCGAGCACCCGGACATCACGAACGCCTGAAAAGCCCGTCGCCGCCCATCGTCCGGGGGGAATGACGCACCTGCGTTGGGTACGCCCCCCCGGCCCTTCGATAGCCCTGGCGCTATCTTGGGACGCTATCGGGAGCCTCACGACTCCGCTGAACCGCTGGTGACGCTCCACCAGACCGGCCAACCGGTTGCGCGCCGGCTCGTACTCGCCTAACCTCCGCCGCACCAGCGACAATCGAATCGGGGGAGGCGAACATGGCCCGCGAGAAACGCAAGGTCCTCATCACCGGCGCAAGTGGCCTGATAGGCGGGCTTTGCATCAAGCACCTCGGTGACGAGTACGAGTTCAGCGGCCTCTCCCGGCGGAAGGTCGAGGGCATCCCGCATCTCCAGGCCTCGATCGAAGATGCCGAGAAGATCAAGCCGGCGTTTGAGGGTATCGACACCGTAATCCATCTCGGCGCCTGGAATACCGATGTATTCGACTGGAAGGGCACGATGGCGGTGACTATCCAGGGAACCCTGAACGTGTACGAGGCGGCCCGGGAGGCCGGTGTGCGGCGGATCCTCCAGGCGAGCAGCGGCTGCACACAGCTCGGCCTCCAGTACGACGATGCGCTGCCGTACGGGAAGCTGGCGCAGGCGCCGGAAGCGGAGAAGCCCACTGAATGGGACATGGTGACGCTGGATGACCCTGTACGCCCGGACAGCCCCTACGCTATCGGGAAGCTGTTTGGCGAGAACCTGGGCCGTCTGTACGCCGATCTGCACAACATCTCGACCATGGTCATAAGGCTCGGCGGCGTTCTCGAATCGGACCGGCCGGACGTGTGGACGATCTACCCGGGCTACCTGTCACACCGGGACTGCATGAACATGGTCCGCGCCTGTATCGAGGCGCCGGACGACAATATGTTTGACATCTTCAACGCTATCTCGGACAACAGATGGCGCTGGCGCACCACAGACCACGGCAAG
>JADFRU010000281.1:0-3264 GCA_022561115.1 Chloroflexota bacterium
GTAAACGCCAAAAGTAAATGCGAACATGGCGAAGTTCGGCGAACTCGACCGGAAGTAGAGCTCCGCCTGCGTAAACTCGGAAGACTCGAGGACGGCGTAAAGGCGGGAGTCTGACACCTCAAGCACCGTAGTTCCGTCCTCCTTCCACACGATATCTGCACCCGCTTGCTCCTTCGTGAGCGGCTCGCCGTCGATCTCGACCACCACCTCGAACGGCTCTGGACCTGCGGGCTCGATCACGATGTTCACACTGCGAGCGCTGAACGGGACCCTCAGGTAATCCTCAAGGTTCGGGTCTTCGCGCGCATGGACTATCGACTCTTCCCGGTTGTCCCAGAGGCCCTGGAGGAAATACTGGCCTTCCTGGAGAGTTCCGGCGTCCGTGTACTCAAGGACCTGGTCCGGGCCCGAGTAGTACTCGTCATGCCCGTTGTAGACCCCCTGTTGGGAGTAGGCCCGGGAGTAGCCGCCGTAGAGTTCACGTGTCTGCCTTGTGGCGGCGCTGTCGCGGATATCGTCCGGCAGGGGGTCGAACGAGATGTCACTGATGTCATGGCCTGCCGCTACCAGCTGCTCGCGTATCTCCCTTTCCGTCTCCGCGTAATCGCCCTCGCCGAAGTGTGAGTAAACGAGCTCGTCCTCGGCGCTGAACAGGTACTTGGCAGGCCAGAACCGGTTGCCGAACCTCCGCCACGTCTCCATATCGTTGTCCTGCGCCACGCGCCAGGTGACATCAAGGCGGACCACGGCGTCCTCAACGTTCTCCGTGAGCTTCTCGAAGTCGAACTCCGGGGAATGAACTCCAATGATCGTCAGGCCCCGGTCTCCGTACTTTTCCTCCCATGCCCTCAGGTGGGGCAATGTTCGAATGCAGTTCACGCAGGTGTAGGTCCAGAAGTCGATCAGGACGACATTTCCGAGCGCGATTTCGGCCTCGACGGTTGTCGGCTCCGAGTTGATCCAGTTGGAGATACCCGTTATCTCGGGCTTCAGAACGCTCCGCTCCGGGACGGCGTCCTCTGCAACGGCCGTCCCGGATGCCGTAGCTCCTGTAGCCGGGTCAGCGCTTGCCGAATCACCGGAGGAACTTCCGCACGCCATCGCCACGAGCATCACCGCGCCGAGAGCAGCGAACACGCGGCGCCGGTTGACGATTCCAGTCGAGATCAGGGCCAGGCCCATTACGACTCTCTTTCATATTTCTCAGGGCTAGCAGCCCGGCATCCCGCCAGGCGCCAATGGCCCGGGCGGGCAGAGCGAAATTATCAGCGTCGGAGCTATCAGTTTCGCGTCGGTGAACTCAGGCAGTTCCGGTAACGCCTGGAGGAGCGACTCTCGTACCGGGATTACAGATCGGCCGCCGCGGTTGAGCGCGGTGTCCGCTGTGCCGGGTCCGGGATCAGCGGCCGGCCGTTCAAATCGATGACCGCCTCAAGCGTTTTTCGGAAGCGCCTCTGGTAATACGTCCGGAACCGGGCACAGGGACGCTTCATCCACGGCAGGCCCGCCCTTGAGCCGGTTCTCGGCGCCCGTCATCTCGAACACTCGAACATATGGGCCGGCCGCGCCCGGGCGCGTTGGCGTGCCGGGGGGCCATGCAAAAATGCCAGAACCGCTGTCCGCGAGATCAGACATTGACGCCCGGCCCGGGTCCGGCGACCGGTCAGGTCACTACCGGATATCCGAGGGCGTTGCCCCACTCCCGCCAGGAGGCGTCGTAGACCCGGACGTCCGGGTATCCCAGGAGTTTCAGGACCAGGAATTCGTGCGACGCACGAATACCGCCCTGTCAGTACGCCACGACCTTCTTATCCCGGGTCACCCCGTTCGCATCGAGCAACGCTTGTAGCTCGTCGGCGGGCTTTATAACCGGTACGTCGCCTTCCGTGATGAATTTCTTCCACTCAAGGTGTACCGCGTTCGCAAGGCGACCGCCGCGCGCCGTCCCGCGTGAGTTCTCCCCGGACCATTCGGCGTCTGACCTGACGTCCAGCAGGACCGCTCCCGGGTCGGTGGTGCAGGCGAGCACGTCATCCTTATCCGAAAAGACCCCGGGAACCGGCCGGGAGGTGAACGTGACGGACGAGGGAGACGGTGTCTCCCGTGACAGCGGTTTGCCCTCGGCGAACCACTTCGGGAAACCGCCGTCTAGCACCTTTACGTCATCGTGGCCGTAATACTTCAGCGCCCACAGCAGCCGGGCGGCAACGTGATTCCCGTCCGAGTCGTACGCCACAACGGTGGTGTCATCGCCGATCCCGAGCGACTCCATCGTCAGGGCAAATGTCAGGGGATCCTGGATGTTCGGAGTACCGGCCAGGTCCTTGAAGTAGTGGTCTTTGTACACGACCGCGCCGGGGATGTGGAGACGGCTGTAGGCGTCCGGTAAATCCTGGTCTACGACCACCACCTTCGGGTCATCCAGGTGTTCGGCCAGCCAATCGGTGGTGGCCAGGAGTTCCGGGTGCGCGTATCCACGTTCCTCCGGAGGTTTGATGTCCTTGAAATCCGTTGTCACGGCGTTCTCCGATTCAGCGTGTTTAGGAATCCAGTCCCCGGCCTCTTGCGGGTTCCCGCGCGCAAAATAAATCGCCGGGTTGCGGTAATTTCACAGCTCCATCACACGTGCGGGCGACAGGCCGAGGATAGTAGCACGTAAGCCCGTATACAGGTCTTTGTGACAACTATCACGCTGTGCTAAAGTTTCCGGGCCGTCGCATATCAACGGAGCCATATTGCGTTTCCTCGTAGCCGGGCTGAACTACCGGACCGCCACAACGGAGCTCCTGGAGCGAGTGTCGGTTAGCCACTCCGCACTCCCCGTCCTTCTACTCCGGCTGCAACAACAGCTCGGAGAGACGCTGGTCCTTTCCACTTGCAACCGTACTGAGGTCTACACCACCGGTGGAGACCCCACGGATGGCGCCGCCGCGGACCCCTTCATCAGCACCCGGCCAGACGCCGGACAGGCCCGCGCTCGGCTGATGCAGATACTGGGCGAGATGTCCGGTCTTAATGAAGACGAACTCGCCCGGACCGCTTACGTGTATGAAGGCGATGACGCCGTACGACACGCCATACGCGTGACCTGCGGCCTGGACTCGATGGTCGTTGGCGAACACCAGATCGCCGGCCAGGTCCAGACAGCGCTCCGGGCGGCCGGCGAGGCGGGCTCGGTAGATACGCCTCTATCCCGGCTCTTCCACTTCGCCCTTCGCAGCAGCAGGCGCATTCGTAAGAAGACCGGTATCGGCCGCAACCGGA
>JADFRU010000282.1:0-3262 GCA_022561115.1 Chloroflexota bacterium
GACGTTGCAGATTACGTCGGCATAAACTCTTTAGCAGCAGAATCTGTAAAGGCTGCGAACGGGACTAGTACGCTAGGGCACCAGGGCACAGAGAGTCGGGGACAGTGAAATCCCGGCGCCGATGGGACTGGCCGAATGGACCCGGGAGCCGCAGGGCGAACGTCCCGACCTGTCGGGACAAGTAACCTGAGCCGGAGAGGGCACCGTTATCAGAGCCCGGGGACTCAGACCGTTTTATCTTCAAGGTCTGGCTCCCGACATGAGATGTCCCGACTAACATCGGGATAATCAGGGTGGCACCGCGAACTGAACCTCGCCCCTGTACGGGCGGGGCTTTTTGTTTAACGGTCGCTTTGGGACCCAATCCGGGACAAGGACATAGGGAAATGACAGCCAAATCTGACACCGCTGGCTCGACTGGAACATCTGGCACATCTGGGCCAGTCGAGCGAGTCCTATCGGGTATACAGCCCTCCGGCGTGCTGCATATCGGAAACTATTTCGGTGCGATCAAACAGCACCTCGAGTACCAGGAACAGTATGCCGGCGAGGCCTTCTACTTCATCGCCGACTACCACGCACTGACCACGGTCAGGGATCCCGAGGAGATGGCGCGGCTGGTACGCGGCGTGGCGCTGGACTATCTGGCGCTCGGCCTCGACCCTGGCAAGGCAACGTTCTATCGTCAGTCAGACCTGCCCGAAGTGTGCGAGTTGACCTGGATTCTGGGCTGCGTGACGGGCAAGGGCCTCCTCGATCGCGCGGTTTCCTTCAAGGACAAGGTCCAGCATGGCATCGCCGCCTCAGCCGGCCTTTACATGTACCCGCTTCTGCAGGCCGCGGACATACTCATCGTTCGCTCTACCATTGTCCCTGTGGGACAGGACCAGGCTCAGCACCTCGAGATCACGCGCGACATAGCCGGGAGCTTTAACGCCGCCTACGATTGCACGCTATTCCCTGGCCCGCAAACGATGCTCAACGATGCCGCGGTCGTCCCCGGTATGGACGGGCAGAAGATGAGCAAGAGCTACGACAACACGGTGCCCATATTCGCCAGTGAAGACGAGATCGTCGCCCGGGTGAAACGCGTGAAGACATCGTCAACGCCGCTCGGAGAGCCGATAGACCCCGACACCGACATCGTCTACCAACTCTACCGGTTGTTCGCTTCCCAGGAAGACGGCGACGCCATGCGCCGGGCTTACCAGGCTGGCGATATGGGGTACGGGACAAGCAAGGGCCTGCTCCAAACGGCGATGGCGAGCTATTTCGAGCCTTACCGTGACAGGCGGCATGAACTGGAGGGCGACCTCGATTACGTGGAAGACGTGCTTCAGCAGGGCGTGAAACGCGCCCGGGAAGAGGCTCGGCAGACGATGGAGCTGGTCCGCGAATGCGTGGGACTCGACTCGAGGGCCATGATGGGCGCGGCGCAATGAGAGTGCAACTCAAGCGAAGCGGGGAATTCCGATGGCGGAGCCTCAACCAACCCCGCGGCACATCACACAAACTTGTTGAGGCATAAAGCAATGCATATTCCAGAAAAGAGCCGGTTCCTTGAACTGGCGCAGCAGTACAATCTGATCCCGGTCTTCCGTGAGATTTCGGCAGACCTGGAGACCCCGGTCTCCGCCTTCCTGAAGACGGCCCGCGGCCCATACTCGTTCCTCCTCGAATCGGTCGAGGGCGGCGAGAGGCTGGCCCGCTACAGCTTTATCGGCACCGAGCCGCAAGAAGTAATACGGACCGGACCGGGCGAGCCGGATGGTGAAATCGATCCCCTCATCCCGGTGAAGGAGCGGCTCGAAGCGGTCCGTTACGCGCCAGTCGACGGACTTCCCGAGCGCTTCCACGGCGGGGCTGTCGGCTACATCTCGTACGACGCCATCCGGTACTTCGAGCCGCGCGTGCCCGCTCTTTCCGGCGAGGGCACCGGCATCCCGGAGTCTATCCACATGATGACCGACGGCATGCTGGTCTTCGATCACGTCAAACACAACATCCTCGTGCTTGCGCACGCTGATGTGAGCAGCGGAGACCCGTCTGCCGCCTACGATCGCGCAAGGGGAAAGATCGAAGAACTGATCGAGCGCCTCGAAGGCCCGCTTCCGCCCAACGCCTATCGCCGCTCGCCCGGCCGCTGGATACGAAGCGAGGACGGCGCGCTCGACTATGAGTCGGCCGCGGGCGAGATCGCCACAGGCGGCAGTCCTTCACTCGCCAACATGACCCGCGAGCGTTACGAGGCAATGGTCGAGGAGGGCAAAAAAGCGATCTTCGATGGCGAGGTGATCCAGGTCGTCCTGTCGCAGCGCATGGAGCGCAAGACCAGCGCGCCCCCCTTTGACATATACCGCTCGCTGCGGGCCATAAACCCGTCGCCGTACATGTTCTACCTGGACATGGGCGATTTCCAGATCGTCGGCGCATCGCCGGAACTCCTCGTCAGGGCAGTGGACGGCGAGGTGGCCGTCCATCCGATAGCGGGCACGCGCCCGCGCGGCGAGACCCCGGAAGAGGATGCCCGGCTGGCAGAGGAGTTGCGGAACGACGAAAAGGAGAAGGCGGAACACATAATGCTGCTCGACCTGGGCCGGAACGACGTGGGCCGCGTGGCCGTCCCCGGCACGGTGAAGGTAAATCAGATGATGGACGTGGAGTACTACTCCCACGTAATGCACCTTGTCTCAGACGTCACCGGCAAGCTCGATGACAGGTACGACGCGTTCGACGTCCTGCGCGCCGGCTTCCCTGCGGGCACGGTATCGGGCGCTCCCAAGGTGCGCGCTATGGAGCTGATCGCAGAGTTGGAGCCCGACAAGCGCGGCGCATACGCCGGAGCCATCGGCTACTTCTCATATCACGGCAGTATGGACACATGCATCGGCATCCGGACCATCGTGATGAAAGACGGCATCGCCCACCTGCAGGCGGGTGGCGGTGTCGTGGCCGACAGCACGCCATCGGGCGAGTTCGAAGAATCGCTTCACAAGATGGGCGCTTTGCAAAAAGCAATCGACGCGGCGGAAGCCGCGTTACGCGTATAGGGGGCCACGGGGTATAGAACATGTTGCTACTGATCGACAATTACGACAGCTTCACCTACAACCTCTACCAGTACCTGTGCGAGCTGGGCGCGGAGGTGAACGTGGTCCGCAACGACCAGACCTCGATCGAGGACATCGACGCAATGGCCCCGGAGAAGATCGTGATATCGCCTGGTCCCTCTACACCGGACAAGGCCGGGATCTCCAACGAC